>JABIIH010000138.1 GCA_018649245.1 Rhodospirillaceae bacterium
AATCTGAACGCATTGCGCGTTCAATCAGCTAAAAAAATATAATATCTTTACCGTTTAATTTGTCCTGTAGACTTCCTATTTATATAATTGGAAGGGGCGTGGAAAACGGTGGTTAGCCATGTTTTTAAAGATATGTCGGCTAAGATATTGGAAGCGCTAAATGGTGCGCCGAAGAAATATTCAGGCGATGAGGCTAAACCGCTGGGGTTGTCAATTGGTATATCGATGTATAGTTCGGAAAGTGGGGAAACTATCGATCATTTGCTCAACCGGGCCGATGAAGCAATGTATAACGTCAAACGCCAGGGCAAAGGCAGATTTTCTTTTGCCGATTATGATCCAGCTTAATTCGCTTCAATCAGTGTACCGGCGCCGTGTTCGGTAAAGAGCTCTAACAACAGCGCATGCGGCACCCGGCCGTCAATAATAACCGCCGCATCGACACCATCATCAACAGCATTAAGACAGGTTTCGACTTTGGGAATCATACCGCCTTGGATGGTGCCATCTTTAATCATCTGGCGGGCCTGCTTGGCGTCCATTTTGCTGATTAGTTTGCCATCTTCATCGAGCACACCGGCAACGTCGGTCAGCAGCAGCAAACGTTTGGCTGTCATTGCGGCGGCAATAGCACCGGCAGCGGTATCGGCGTTGATGTTAAATGTTTCACCCTTTTCGCCGGCACCGATTGGGGCGATCACTGGGATCATGTCGGATTCTTTGAAAACATCCAAAACATGTGTGGAGATGCTTTTCGGCTCGCCGACGAATCCCTGATCGAGAATTTTTTCGATATTTGAATCCGGGTCACGTTGAGTCCGCCGGACTTTGGCGGCTCTAATTAAATTGCCGTCTTTACCGGAAAGGCCTACGGCAAAGCCACCAGCATTATTGATCGCCGCCGCGATCTGTTTATTGATCGTTCCAGCCAAGACCATTTCCACCACTTCGACAGTGGCAGCATCGGTGACCCTCAAGCCGTCAACAAAAGAGCTTTGAATTTTCAAGCGGTCCAGCATCTCCGCAATTTGTGGGCCGCCGCCATGCACGACGATAGGATTGATGCCCACATGCTCCAACAGCACGATGTCATTGGCAAAGAGGCCAGCCAGCTCTGCATCACCCATGGCGTGACCGCCATATTTGATGACAAATGTTTCACCCGCATGACGCCGCATATAGGGCAAGGCTTCGCTCAAGACAGCCGCCTGGGCGAGTGATTTCTCTTTCATTTTGTCTTCAGTTTTACTCATAACCTTAAGCTTTGTTCTAAATTTTCTGTTTGGGCGCGCGACTTTAGCCTAACTCGCCGGAAATACAAAGTGGAAATACAAAGTGGAAATTACCAATGATTTTATAAGCTTAGCCGGCTAATGTTGCCAAGGCCGCCCGCATATCCTCGATACCGATGGATTTAAACGAGCTGGTGACCAATATCTCCGGATGTGCAGCGACGTGTTTGGCGATCTCTTTGTGGGTTTTGGTAAGTAGTTTTTCGAGCTCGGCAGCTTTGATTTTGTCACATTTGGTCAGCACAATCTGGTAGGCAACGGCGGCGTCATCCATCAGTGTCATGGCTTCGCGGTCGGTCTCTTTGAGACCGTGCCGAGAGTCTACCAGTAAGCAAACACGGCGCAATTGAACGCGGCCCCTGAGATAGCTTTTGATCAGCCGGGTCCATTGTTCAACCACCGATTTGGCGGCTTTGGCGTAACCATAGCCTGGTAAGTCAGTCAGCATCACCCGACCACCGAGATCAAAAAAATTAACCTGCTGGGTGCGACCTGGTGTATTGGATGTACGGGCTAGATTTTTGCGTCCAGCGAGGGCGTTCAGCAAGCTGGACTTGCCGACATTGGACCGCCCGGCAAAGGCAATTTCCGGCAAATCAGTATCCGGTAATTGCTCAAAGCTCGCCGCGCTGATGAGAAAATCGCAATTCTGCGCAAACAATAACCGGCCAGATTCAAGATCAGCTGCTTCGGTTTCCGTCTCCATCAGGCATATCCTAACGCGTGTTCGGGTGAGCGATTAGCTCTTCTTCTTGGCCGGGCCACCACCGATTTGCACCCCGGCTTTGCGCATGATGACATATTGCTGCAAGACCGAAAGTGCATTGTTCCAGGCCCAATAGATCACCAGACCGGCCGGAAAACGGGCCAGCATAAAGGTGAACATGATCGGTAGGAACATAAAGATTTTTGCCTGGGTCGGGTCGGGTGGCGGCGGGTTCAGTTTTTGCTGAATAAACATCGTCACACCCATGATGATCGGCCAGATACCAATCGCCAAAATTTCCGGCGGCGACCAATTGATCAATCCGAAGAGATTAAAGGGCGTCAGCGGATCGGCTGCCGATAAATCTTTAATCCAGCCATAGAAAGGTGCGTGACGCAGCTCAATGGTGACAAAGACCACTTTATAGAGCGCAAAAAACACCGGAATCTGAGGCAAGATCGGTAAACAGCCGGAAGCCGGATTGGCTTTTTCGCGTTTGTACATCGCCATCATTTCTTGATTGAGCCGCGCTTTATCATCTTTAAAGCGCTCACGCAATTTGACCATTTCCGGCTGCAGCAGCTTCATTTTACTCATGGCGCGGTAGGATTTATTAGCGAGCGGGAAGAAGGCCAGCTTGATCAACACCGTCAGCAGCAGGATCGAAAGACCCATATTGCCGAGGAAGCCGGTGAAATAGACCAGGGCGAAAAAGATCGGTTTGGTCAGGAACTCGAACCAGCCCCAATCAATGGCCAAATCAAAGCGGGTAATGTTAAGCTCATCCCGGTAGTCGATAATCAGTTGAGCTTCTTTGGCGCCGGCAAAAAAACGGCTGCCGGTTTCGCTCGCGGCACCTGGCGCGATAGCCTGGGCGGCACCTCTGAAATCAACCTGGTAATTATCGAGGTTCTTTTGCAGCTGATCAGAAAAACGATTGTCGGCGGCGGTTTTTTGGTCCGGGATCAGGGCGGTCAGCCAATACTTATCGGTGATGCCGATCCAGCCGCCTTTGGATTTATTCTGGACCAGCTTGCTTTCCTGAATTTCGTCGTAATCAATCTCTTGCAACACGCCGTCAAAAACGCCCAAGAGGCCTTCATGAAGAATATAAAAATCGGTAATTTCCGGCGTACCGGTCCGGGATATGCGGCCAAAAGGAAAAACTGTAATCGGCTTGCTGCCACTATTAACGACCCGTTGCTTGATCGTGAACATGTAATTGTCATCAAGTGAAATGTCCTGGATGAACTTTACGCCATCGGCATTTTGCCAGCTCAGTGAAACCGGAGATTGGGGTGCCAGCGTCGGATTATTCGCCGTCCAGACCGTTGCTGCATCAGGGGTTTTGGTATCAGCCGAGACCCAGCCGAAATCAGCATAATACGGGTTGGCGCTGCCGAACGGTAACAGCAGGGAAATATTATTGCTGCCTTCTTCGATGGTTTCCCGGTAGTCGTTCAAAATAAGATCATCAAAGCGGGCGCCGACCAAGGAGATTGAACCTCGGACGCGGGGTGAGGCAATTTTCAAACGCGGTGAGGCGGCGAGGGCTTTTTTTACTACCTCAGCCTGCTGAGCAGCACTATCTGCACCACCTGGTACCGGCACCGCCATGCCAGGTGCTGAAGGTGCGCTTGGTGCTGATCCAGGGGTCGCCGTTGAGGTCGCCGGCATGCTTGGCGTTGATGGCGTACCGGGCTTGGATTGGGCGGCTTTTTGCTGTTCGGCGGTTAGCGTCTCTTGAGGCGGTTGTTGACTGGCGCTCCACCACTGAAAGCCGACCATAATAAGGGCCGACAGTGCGATGGCGAGAAACAGGTTTTTTTGTTCCATGGTTTTTTAATTTCCTGACTTTATCTCTCTACGGCAGTCCCGACGGGTCAGTGGCGGAAAACTTTTGTGAAGTTGTTTGGTTTGAAGAATTTGCGCGCTCGGTATATCCGTGCATCGGCTCTTCTGCAACCGACTTTTCGGTTATTATTGAGCCGTTGTTGTCTGTTGATTTGGGTGGCACCGGATCATAGCCGCTGCTGCCCCAGGGGTTACAACGTAAAACCCGCTTCAAGGCCAGCCAAAAACCTCGAAAAGGGCCATGAATATCAATTGCTTCCACCGCATATTGCGAACAAGTTGGCAGGTGGCGGCACGAGCCCGGCAGGATCGGAGAGATCAGCCATTGATAGGCACGAATGAAGAGAAGAAAAAATCCTCGGAAAAAATGAGCAATGATTGTCATGAGTTTTCCTCGTAGGCATCAAGCTTTTTTAAGGCTTTTTCGAGGTCGCTTTTAAGCTCGGAAAAGCTTCGAGTAATGGCGTTTTGGCGGCCAATGATTACAAAATCCCGATAGGGTCGGGCGTGGTTGGGCAGTATTGCCTCAGCCGCTGCCCTGAGGCGCCGTTTAACACGATTTCTGACGACGGCGTTGCCGACCTTCTTGCTGACAGTGAAGCCCAGCCGAATGGGTTCAAATTTAGCTGTATTGCGCTCTTGTTCACTATGTTCACGCATTTGCAAAACCAGACCAGGCGCGGCGTGGCGCAGGCGCGTTGATGCAACCCGCAGAAACTCCGGGCGTTCTTTCAATCGTTCTATTGGATAGGCCACCACCGGACCACCACAATTTCAGGGCGTTAGGCGGAAAGGCTTTTGCGACCTTTGGCACGGCGTTTGGCAATGATTCGACGCCCGGTGACGGTAGCCATACGGGAGCGGAAGCCATGACGACGTTTGCGCACAAGGTTGCTCGGTTGAAAAGTGCGTTTCACTAAACTTCTCCGAAAAAATTTCTCTGCGGTTCAAGAAAATTCCTTAAGAAACCAAGGAACAGTTGAACCGTTAAAAGCAAGGCCCGGTGTATACGTTCTCGGGCACCTAAAGTCAACGATGCATCGTAGATAGTTTTGAAGTATTCAAAGTGGCTTCACGCAATGGTGACTGGAGGAAACAGACCTGATTGCGTAACTAATGCCCCGATAATACCTACATGTATTATAAAGGTTAATTAGACCTCGTTTGTATTTCACTATTTAAGCAGATATTCAGAATTATATGACCGAAAATACCACCACAGAATCCTCCGATAGCAAACTGACTGAAGATACTCAAGCCGCTGCATTTTCGCCGTGGCGGGTATTACCGCTCGTCATCCTATTTGGCGGACTGATTGCCGCTTTTTCGTTAGATCTCAATTATTTTTTGAGTTTTGAGTCATTGCAGGAAAACCGCTCCGCCATTATGGAGTGGAAGCGGGAAAATTATACGATTTCCACTTTTGCCTATGCTATGGCCTACGGATTGGCCACGGCCATCAGCCTTCCCGGCGCCATCTGGCTGACCATTGCCGGCGGATTTATGTTTGGCACCTTCAAAGGTGGCCTGCTGGTTTTATTTGGTGCAACGGTGGGCGCGGTGATAATATTTTTAGCGGCGCGTTATGCCTTTGCCGATTTTTTTCATGCCAAATGCGGCAAAATGATCCAGAAAATGGAAGCCGGTTTTCAGGAAAATGCGTTTAGCTATTTGTTGGTCTTGCGTTTAGTGCCGCTATTTCCCTTTTGGCTGGTTAATATCGTGCCGGCCTTTTTAGGCGTCTCGGTGAGAACCTATGTCATCACGACATTTTTAGGTATCATACCGGGCACGTTTGTCTATGCGAGCCTAGGCAATGGACTAGGCCATATCATCGATCAAGGCGGCATGCCGGATCTTACTGCAATCTGGAATCCGGAAATTATAATTCCGCTGTTAGGGCTCGCCTTACTGGCGTTGATTCCGGTGGTTTACCGGAAATTAAAAAAATCAGATTAGGCCAAGGATTAGCCAAGGATCAATATGACTGCCCCTCGTCTTAAAACAGATATTTGTATCATCGGTGCCGGTGCGGGTGGTTTGGTTGTCGCCGCCGTCGCCGCTCAGCTGGGTATTGATACAATTTTAATCGAGCGGGACAAAATGGGCGGCGATTGTCTCAACTATGGCTGCGTGCCGTCAAAAGCACTGCTGGCGGCGGCTCATGCGGCTGAGACTGCCAGAACTTCAAATCGTTTCGGTATTGAAGCTGGCAATTTAAGTATCGATGGCAAAAGTGTTTTTGATCACGTGCAGAGCGCAATTGATGAAATTGCTCCCCATGATTCGGTCGAACGCTTTGAAGAGTATGGCGTCAATGTCATCTTAGGCGAAGGTAAGTTTTCCGGTCCAAAAGAAATCACCGTCGGGGAGCAAAAGATTAGCGCCCGCTGGATTGTTGTGGCCACTGGCTCTGGCCCGCTGGTGCCGCCGATTCCCGGCTTGGACGCAACACCTCATTTCACTAACGAGACCATTTTTAATCAATCCGGTATCCCCGATCATTTGATTGTGTTGGGCGGTGGTCCGATCGGTATCGAGCTGGCGCAGGCGCACCGGCAATTGGGTGCCCGGGTAACCGTGCTGGAGATGGCCGCCATGTTGCCCAATGATGATCCAGCTGCGGTTGAGATTGTCCGCGCGCAGCTCGTCGAAGAAGGCATTACACTGCGAGAAGGTGTCAAAGTCGTGGCCACCGCAGAGACTGTTGAAGGTGTTTCCGTCAGCGTCGAAAGTGAGGCGGGATCAGAAAATATTTTGGGCAGTCATCTGCTTATTGCTGCCGGCCGGCGGCCCCATCTGGCCAACCTTGAGCTGGCAACAGCGGGTATCGACTATACCCCGCAAGGCATCAAAGTCGACATCCGTCTGCGCACCACCAACAAAAAGGTGTTTGCTATCGGTGATGTCGCGGGCGGTCACCAGTTCACTCATATCGCCGGGTATCATGCAGGTATTGTTATTCGAAATATTTTATTTCGCCTGCCAGCTAAGATCAACCAAGCGGCCTATCCCTGGGTGACCTATACGACGCCGGAATTGGCGCAAGTCGGTTTGACCGAACAGGCGGCCCGCGATCAGGCGCTAAAATTCAGGGTTATCAATTGGCCGTTTGCGGAGAATGACCGGGCCATCACCGAAGGCAATACCGCTGGCTTCATCAAAGTTATCGCCACGCCTAAAGGGCATGTTTTAGGCGCCACCATCGTCGGCCCCCAGGCTGGTGAACTTATTCAAATCTGGGGTTTGGCAATTAGCGCCAAGCTTAAAATCGGCAAAATTGCTGGCATGATTTCACCGTACCCGACTTTGGGTGAGGCCAATAAGCGAGCGGCTGGCGAGTTTTTTAAAGACTCTCTATTTAGTAATCGTACCCGCAAGATTGTGAAGTTTCTATCCCGATTTTAACAAACAGTAGTCTCTTTAAATCGGCTGGTGTAGATTATTGCCATGGCTGAAATACCGGATCAACCAAACGAAATTATGCGGCAACCTATTTTTAGCAGCCTGTCTGCCCGGTTGCTTTTGCTGACGCTCATCTTTGTTATGCTGGGTGAGATTATGATCTATGCGCCTTCGGTTGGCAGATTTCGAAAAGTCTATCTTGAGGAGCGCATTGCGGCAGCGCATCTGGCCACACTGGCGCTCGAAGATACCGGCACCCGAAACGTCAGCGCGGCGATGCGTCAACGCCTGCTGCAACATACAGCAACCTATAACATCGTGCTGCGCCAACCGACTCGCAGCATCTTTGTGCTCGGTCCGGGCGAAGCGGATTTTGGCAAACTGCCCTCGGTTGACCTCACCTTTGATCTCCGCGAACCGATTTTTTTCGGCTGGATTGTTGATGCCTTCAAGACCGTGCTGCAAACGGAGAACAGGGTTTTGCGGGTTATCGGGCCGTCACCAAAAGATGCCAAGGTTATTGTTGAAGTGATGATTGATGAGCAGCCAATGCGGACGGCCATGCTCGATTTTTCGTGGCGTATTCTCGGTCTTTCAATTGTTATTTCGCTGATTGCCGGCGGGCTGGTCTATCTTTCTTTGCAATGGTTGATGGTCCGGCCCATGCGGCGGATTACTGAAAGTATGGAAAATTTTCGCGCTAATCCCGAGGATGAGCGAGCCGATATTCATCGCTCAAATCGGAGTGATGAAATTGGTATTGCTGAGCGGGAATTACATAATATGCAGCGGGAAGTCCGTTTGGCCATGCGCCAACGGCGGCGGCTCGCTGCCTTAGGCGCTGCTATCGCTAAAATCAATCACGATTTACGCAACTCCCTGACGACGGCGATGCTGGTATCGGATCGCTTGACCGGTAGTGAAGATCCCGAAGTTAAGCGGCTGCTGCCCAGATTATTCAATGCTATCGACAAGGCCGTCAATCTGTGTTCGCAGACGCTCAATTTTGCCCGTCAGGGCTCGCCCTTGCTAAGCCCAAGTTGTTTTTCTTTGCGGGATTTGGTCGATGAAGTGGAATCGGCCGTCAAAATGTCAGATCTTGGGGGTAACGACACCGGTTGGAACAATGACGTAGAGCGGGAACTGCTGGTGGAAGCGGATCGTGAGCAGCTTTTTCGGGTGCTCAATAACCTTACCCGCAATGCGATCCAGGCGGGCGCTCATAATATCAACTTTGCCGTTTCGCCGAAGCCGCAAAACGCGGTCTGCATCAAAGTGCAGGATGATGGCCCGGGCTTGCCGGACAAGGCTAAAGACAATTTGTTTACTCCCTTTGCGAGTTCGACCAAACAAGATGGCAGTGGTCTTGGCTTAGTCATCGCCCGCGATGTTATGCGCGCCCATGGGGGTGATCTCAACGTTTTAAGAACCAGCGAGGAAGGCACGATTTTTGGCATTGAGTTGCCGGAGAATATCAAAGCAGGCGCAGCGCTGTGGTATTAGCGAAGCCTTAATCTCCCAGCGCAACACCTTCGCGCCGAGGGTCAGCGCCACCGTACAGCTTGCCGTCCTTGGCTTTGAAAATCCCGTGCAGGCCGCTGGTTAGTTTGCGGATGCGGACTTTGTGGCCAAGCTTTTCGAGCGCCGGTTTGAGCACTTCAAGATTGCTGCCCTTCTCAAGATCGGTTGAGCCGTTGCGGTTAACAAAGTGCGGCAGTTCAATCGCCGCCTGAATACCCATTTTCCAATCCAAAGCGGCGATCAAAGTTTTGGCGACATAGCCGATAATACGCGAGCCGCCCGGTGAGCCCACCGCCATCACCAACTTGCCGCTGCCGTCAACCACCAGGGTTGGGCTCATCGAAGAGCGTGGCCGTTTTTTCGGTTGCACCCGATTGGCGATTGCTTTGCCGTTTACAACCGGCACAAAAGAAAAATCGGTGAGCTGATTGTTGAGCAAAAACCCCCGCACCATCAGACGTGAGCCAAAGGCGTTTTCAATGCTTGAGGTCATCGAAACTGCATTGCCGCTGTCGTCGACGACACTTATATGAGATGTCGATTCCCCTTCATGCGCCGCATAGGTGCCAAGTAGCTGAGCGGTTTTGAGTTTTACCTTGCCCGGCTTGGCTTTACCCATTGATTTAGTTTTGGAAATAAGCTTGGCGCGCTTAGCCAGATAGCCGGGATCGATCAGCCGGTCCTTCGGCACCGCGACAAAATCATCGTCGGCGAGATATTTATTACGATCAGCAAAGGCGAGGCGGCCAGCTTCGGCGATCATGTGAACGGCTTCGGCGGAGCCCGGGATGAGGCGTGACAGATCAGTACCTTGCAACAGCCCGAGTATTTGCAGGGTGGTGACGCCGCCGGAGGTTGGCGGCGGCATGCCGCAGATCAGCCACACGCGATAGAAGGAACACACCGGGGAACGTTTTTTGGCCTGATAGCCGGCGAGGTCAGAAGTTGTCATGCGGCCTGGGTTAAGCGCTGCCGCCCGCACCGTCTTAACGATATCGGTTGCGATCTCGCCCTTATAAAACGCATCGGCACCTCCCTCGGCGATTTGACGGAAAGTTTCGGCCAGTGGTTTATTGATTAATAAAGTGCCAATCGGTTTGGCGAAACCGGCATTGTCATAGAAAAAGGCCTTGGACAGGCTGAACTTTTTTAGATGACGGTCGATTTTCACCAAGGTGTTAAGTCTTTTTGAAATTTTAAAGCCTTCATCGGCAAGTTTGATGGCCGGCTCAAATAGCTTGGCCCAGGCAAGACGCCCGTGTTTCTGATGAGCCAATTCCATCATGCGCAGCGCTCCCGGCACGCCAACTGATAGTCCACCGGGCACAACATCATGAAAATTTGGCCGCGAGCCATCTTCTTTCAGGAACATATCGCCGCTGGCGGCTGCCGGTGCGGTTTCCCGGCCATCATAGGCCTCAATGGCGCGGGATTTGGCTTGATAATGCATTAAAAAAGCACCACCGCCGATGCCGGAAGATTGAGGTTCAACCACATTTAAGGCGAGCTGGGTCGCGATCACGGCGTCGACCGCCGAGCCGCCAGCGCGCAATATCTCAAGACCTGCCCGGGCTGCCAGCGGATTTGCCGCCGCCACCATATATTTTTGCGCCACTGCAGAAGAACGATTAGCCGGCCCGGTAAATCGATCTGAGGCGGCTTCTGGTGTGGCCCGCGCTTCTTTATTGGCTTCGGTTTTAGACGCTTGGTCAGCAGTTTGAGCCGGCGCTTGATCAGTTGATTGGCCGCTAAGCTGTAACTCGCCTT
The DNA here is from genome assembly GCA_018649245.1 of Rhodospirillaceae bacterium. Lineage (GTDB taxonomy): Bacteria > Pseudomonadota > Alphaproteobacteria > Rhodospirillales > UBA2165 > TMED23. Next base: position 10,546 of record JABIIH010000138.1, read on the forward strand.
CATGATTACAGGCGGTCAACAAAAGCAGGCCGCTGGCAAGGAATATGATTGGACGAATGGGCGCGAGGCTGCAGAGTCCCAGCATGAGTGAACTTTCCCTTATTTTATTAGTTTTGAGTACATTTTATGTTGTTTTGATGATAATGCCCGACTTTGTTGATCAAGCTCAAGGATTAAGCCGGGATTTAGCGGTAAAAATTGGCTTTAATAGGGCAGAGGCTAAAAATAATGCTGACACTGGTGATTTTCCCCACTATGTGATATGCCAGCGGCCTGAATTAAATTGAGCCTGCCGTAAATACCTTAGGAGCGCGGAGCATGAGTACCAATAGCACCTTAAAGATAGTTCCCAAAACCGGTCCAGGTCGCCGGGTATCCGTACCAGATATCGCTGGCCGCAAAGGTGGTGAGCCGGTGGTGAGCCTGACCGCCTATACGGCGCCAATGGCGAAAATTCTCGATCCCCATTGTGATTTTCTGCTGGTCGGCGATTCTTTAGGCATGGTGTTGTATGGTCTCGATTCAACACTCGGCGTGACCCTTGATATGGCGATCAACCATGGTGCGGCTGTGGTTAGAGGTTCGACAAAGGCTTGCGTTATTGTTGATATGCCCTTTGGCACCTACCAGGAAAGCCCTGAACAAGCTTATCGAAACTGTGCCAAGGTGATGGTTGAAACCGGTTGCGCGGCGGTAAAAATCGAGGGTGGCACCGAAATGGCGGCGACCGTTAAATTTCTCGTCGAGCGCGGCATTCCGGTGATGGGTCATGTTGGTCTGAAACCGCAATCGGTTAATATCGCCGGCGGTTACCGCGCCCATGGACGTAACCAAGATGAAGCTGCTAAAGTCAAAAAAGATGCTCACGCCATATCAGATGCCGGGGCGTTCTCAATTGTCATCGAAGGTGTGGTCGAACATTTGGCGGCAGAAATTACCCGTGACATTCCAATTGTGACCATCGGCATCGGCGCTTCGGCCGAGTGTGATGGTCAGATTCTGGTTACCGAAGATGCCTTTGGCATGTTCACGGATTTCACGCCGAAATTCGTTAAGCGGTTTGCAGAGGTTGCAGTCGAAATGGACAAAGCCGCCGCCGACTATGCCAAGGAAGTTAAAGCCCGCACCTTTCCTGCCGATGAGCATTGCTACGGCAAAAAGTAAATATCTGGAAATAAATGTCTAAAGATATAGAGATTGTCCGAACGGTTGCTGATCTCCGGCAGCGATTGGCGGCATGGCGGCAGGAAGACCGAACCATTGGCTTGGTGCCGACTATGGGGGCGCTGCATGACGGTCATTTTTCACTCGTTGATAAAGCCGTTCAGTCAAATGATCGCACCGTTACCAGCCTGTTTGTCAATCCGAAGCAATTTGGCCCTGGTGAAGATTTGGATGTTTATCCCCGGGATGAAGTCGCCGATGCAGCTGCCTTGTCTGAGCGCGGCGTCGATCTCTTATTTGCGCCGAGCGTCGAGGAAATGTATCCCGACGGTGCCGTGACAGCAGTCTCGGTCCCCGGAATCGGTGATCTGCTGGAAGGCGGTTTTAGACCTGGTTTTTTTACCGGTGTCGCCACCGTCGTGGCCAAGCTACTGATCCAATCCTTGCCGCATCGCGCTTATTTCGGTGAGAAAGATTACCAGCAGCTTTGCGTCATTAGGCGCCTGACCAAAGATTTGGATTTACCCATCGAGATTATCGCTTGCCCTATTGTGCGTGAGCCAGACGGGCTCGCGCTTTCCTCGCGCAACGCCTATTTAAAGGCCGAGGAACGTCAAGCAGCGCCGGCCTTGCACCAGGCGTTAATTAACAGCGGTAAAGATATTGCCAACGGTGCGGCAGTTTCAGCCAGCGTGGCGGCGGCCAAATCAGAGCTTCTTAACGCGGGCTTTACCAAAGTTGATTATATTGCTGTTTGTGATCCAGCCAGTCTTGAAGAGCTGGAAAATGTGACGGGCCAAGCACGAATATTGGGAGCGGCTTGGCTGGGTAAGACCCGGTTAATCGACAATATCGCCATCAACACTTAGGTAAATAATATGATCAGAATATTTATTGGCTACGATCCGCGTGAAGCAGTTGCCTATAATGTTCTGTGTCATTCCATTCAGGCGCGCGTATCTGAACCGGTCGCCATAACCCCCTTGAGTCTCAAAAATCTCGGCGAATTGATGTGGCGGGAGCGCCACGATTTGCAATCCACCGATTTTTCCTTTTCGCGTTTTCTGGCACCCTATCTCTGCGACTTTGAGGGTTGGGCCCTGTTTATGGATTGCGACATGCTGGTACTGGATGACATGGCTAATTTATGGAACCTGCGGGATGATCAATATGCCGTGCAATGTGTCAAACATGACCATGTGCCGCCGGAGGAGCGAAAATTCCTCGATCAGCCACAGACTAAGTACGAGAAGAAAAATTGGTCGAGCGTGATGCTGTTTAACAATGCAAAATGCAGCGCGTTGACGCCGGATTATGTTAATACCGCCAGCGGCCTGGAACTTCATCGTTTTCATTGGCTGGGCGATGATACGTTAATCGGCGATATTCCGCCTCGCTGGAACCATCTGGTCGATTACGATCCCGAGACCCCGCTGACAGAAATCTCCAATCTGCATTACACCACTGGCGGCCCGTATTTTGAAGAGTATAAAGATTGCGGCTATGCCGATATTTGGCAGGCTGAGCGTGAACAAATGCTCTATGCCGGCAGCGAGCGGCCGGATTAATTAAATCTATTTTTTATAGCTGATGCGGTAAATCACGCCGGCACTATCATCGGAAACCAGTAAGGCGCCGTCCGGCGTTTCCTTGATGTCAACCGGGCGCCCCCAGGCAGAGCCACCCTGCAGCCAGCCATCAGCAAAAATTTCCTTGCCCATGACAGAGCCTTTTTCGTCCATCTTGATGCGCATGATACGGTAGCCTTGCGGCACGGCGCGGTTCCAGGAACCGTGCTGAGCGACGAAAGCATCGTTGCGATAGGCTTTCGGAAATTGGGTGCCGCGGTAAAAATGAATGCCAAGGGCAGCTACATGAGCACCGAATTTGACGATCGGTGCGGTGATTTTCTTCGGTAGTTGCCGGCCCTTGAAATCATTGGTGCGATCCGCGCCGCCGCCGAAATAAGGAAAGCCGAAATGCTGACTTTCCTGTCGCAGGTGATTAAGCTCATCGGGCGGTGAATCATCGCCCATAAAATCCGCGCCATTGTCCGTAAAGTAGAGCTGACCAGTGCGGGGATGAAAATCCATGCCGACCGAATTACGGATGCCTTTGGCAATTATTTTTGCTCGATTGCTTTTATCCAGGCGAATGATGGTGCCTTCATTGCCGCGGGTCGTACAGATGTTGCAAGGTGAGCCGACCGTAACATGGAGCCGCTGGGCTTCATCAAAGGCAATGTAGCGCCAGCCATGCCAGCTCTTATTGGGCAAATCCTCAAATATAACTTCCGCCTTGTGACGGCCAAAGGATTTTAAATCCGGGACTTGAACGCGAAAAATACGATGTTGTTCGGCGATGTATAGAAAGCCATTCTTCCAGGCAACGCCATTTGGCATCACCAGACCCGAGGTGATTTGCGCCACATCTTCGGCCCGGCCGTCACGATTTTTGTCAACCGCGACATAGACGCTGCCACCGCGCCGATTGCCGATAAAGACCGCGTCGTGTTCCGGCACGCTTACCATGGAGCGGGCATTGGGCACCCGGGCAAATATACTGATATGAAAGCCCGGCGGAAGTTTGATCTTGGCCAGATCGGACGAACTTTGTGCCTTTGCGGTTGTGGAAAGGCCAATTAACAGGGCGCCTAAAACGAGGTAGTAATATCTATGCCAATTAAGTTGCTTCATTTTAATCACTTATGAGCTTTTATTGGTGCCGAAATTTATTGAAGGTAACAAAACCAAAGCCAAGGCGCTACAGACGAGTAACAAGCCGCCAATCTCCCGCCAGCTGATTGGTTCATCCAGAATAAGATTGCCGCTGTAAACACCGATAACCGGCACCAGCATAATTGATACAGTAGAAACTGATACCGGTACCTCTTTGACAATACGAAACCAGGCAAACCAGCAAAATATAATCGGATAGACGAGAATTAGAATTGTCGACCAGATAGCGGCCGGAGAGACTGTCTGAGCAATTGTCAGCCATTGATCACGTTCTAGAAAAAACGCGATAATCGTAATTGGCACGCCGCCAATGAGAAGCTGCCAGCCGGCTAAAGCAATCGCTGACATTTGCCAGTTCACCCGTTTTTGAACCGCCGTACCAGCCCCCCAGGAAATTGCGGCGATCACCATAAAGATGGTGCCAAGGGGGGCGACGGTAAAAATCCCGAACTCACCAACCATCAGGGTGCCGAGCCCGATCAGGCCGAGAAACAAGCCTATAAGACGCTGTGGTGTAGGCCGTTCACCAACGAACATCATGCTGAAAACAACAGCCCAAAGCGGCATTGTGTAGGCGATGATCGAGGCTTGGCCGGAACCGAGCAAGCGGATGCCCCAGGCGCTGAAAATATGCCAGATCATGACATTGAAGACGGCGGCCAAGATAAGCGGTTTCCATTGTCCAGGTGGCACCGCCATGTTTTTTTTCAAAAACAGGCCCGCCGAAAAAATAAAAATTGCCGCCGATGGTGAGATCAACCCTCGATAGGTCCAGGGTGGGATTTCACTGAGGCCGATTTTCAAAAATGGCCATGACGTGCCCCAGCCGATAATGACGGCAATAAGGAGAAAATATCCTGAGGTTGAAAGGCCGTGACTTTTCATTTTCTGTTAAAACCGGGTTTGGCGAAAAAAAAGCCGGCGATTGATGCGCCGGCTTTTTGAATTCATTTGGCTGCTTTAATTCAAATAAAGATGAACTTCATTTGATTGAGCGGCTTGGCTGGTCCTGGCCGAAACAGCAATTCGTTGCGGTGGCAGGCCCATCCGTTGCAGTGAGCGCATAACGTTTTCTGCATTACGGCGCGCTTTGTTAGAATTGAGCGCGACCCGTGCGGCACCACCGGATGCGGGCGCTACGGCGACCAATTCAAAAGTTGCGTTCGGACGGCGTTCCAGGCTGCGGCTGACGGCATTATAAAGCGCTTGCTCATAAGCCACGCTGGCGCGATCAAACCGGATCACCACCAAAGGCCGGCGTCCAGCAAGCGAACGCGGGCTGGCACGACGATTTGTTGTTCCGGCAGTGGCGGCTGTCAGTGCGCGGTTGGTTAGGCTGGAGCCCATCAATTCACCGGATTTAACAGCGGCTGACAAAGTATTAAGATTACTGCGTTCAGTAGAAACGTAATTGGTTTGGCGCTGGATATCTTCAGACAGTTCTTTCAACAAGCGGTCAATCAGCACAACGGTGCGGTTAACCTCGTCTTCCAAGATGGCAAGTTGTTGGTGGTCAGCATCAACGGCGCCGGAGAGACGGAAAGCGGCGCGGGTATTCTCGGCCAAAAAGGCAGCAAGCGTTGAATCTGCTGTGACATTTGTAGTCAGCACATTCATATCGCTGATGTCATCACCAATTTTCTTGAGGTCGGACAAAGCTTGATTGAATTGTTCAACGAGTACAGGATTGCCGGGCGTGGTGCCAACCTGCAACCGCGCGTTAATGGCCGATACGGCACCATGATAGCGTTGAGAATCCTGAACTGTCTTGGCACGGACCGATTGCAGTTCGGTATTGTTTTTTGAAACACCACCTTGGAGGCGGCGTAATTCAGTTCTAAGTTCAACGGCTTTTTGGCCAACAAATGTGCCGGTATTCGAACCCGATGTTACACCCTTAGGTTCAAATTTTGTATTTCCCATCGCCGGAGGTTGGCTGCGCACGGGCGCTGCTTGTTGCCGGGAGGCGGGCGCTTGCGCTTGTTGTTGAGAGGTTGCTGAGCTGCCCGACGGATCTTCGCCCGTTAACGACGGCAGAAGGGATTCAGATGAAAATGAACACCCAGTTAGAAGGCCGGTGATCAGGACTGTCGCGCTAACAACAATCGACCGATTATTTATAAAGGTCATCGCGCCGCTTTTCCTCGTTCAAATTAACCAAAGCCCCAAAAATCGAGTACTCATTCTCTATGGCGATTTTGGCCAAATCAATACAACAAATCAATGCTTTAGTAGAAGGAATTAACATGCCCCCCTTCAACTTATCAAGTATTACTTAAAGTGCTGCTATTTGACAAGCAAGGGTTAAAGTATGCGGGTATCAATTAATCCTTCTAATTTTGCTCAATTTGCACCCCAAAATGACTGCAAAAGATGTCTTGAAACTGTGGGTCGTTTTGAATAGTGTCCCCCCTCTTCGCGCCCGTAGCTCAATTGGATAGAGCGTCTGACTACGAATCAGGAGGTTGGGAGTTCGAGTCTTCCCGGGCGCGCCATTCTTTTTGCCCCAATATCCCTCAATTTCAATTCATTAATCTTGCGGCCACCACTTTCCCCCGAAATCGGTTAAAAAAGCCTTTAATTTGATGCAAAATCCAGAAAATAGACATAATTTTGCTTGGCATAAATGGCATCGAGGCTTCGAAAAAGCGCAGGGCTCATTATATTGCCGGGGTATTGCCAAGGTAAAGTCCAGGATAATACGCGAGCGATATTAAATATTGCCCATACCGCAACAACCTTACGGGCGGCAGTTGCGCGTGGCAAAGCTGCTGGATTTGAAGACTATATAATCAAACCAATCAAGGTTCCTGAAGTTCTGCAGGTAATAAATCGACATATGAATTAATTGCTGGAGAGTGCACTTCGGATTAATATAGTATGTTTTTTATGCCGTGGGGTTTCACTAAGCTGGCTAAAAAATAAGGAATACCAGGTGAAAATATTCATCGTCGATGATGACCATGAAATAATCGAAGTCATGACAGCCGTGCTAGAGAGCAATGGTCATGAGGTTGGATCCAATGTATCCGGTGCCAGAGCGGTATCTGACATCATGGCCATGCGGCCTGATTGCGTGTTAATGGATTTGATGATGTCGGCTCTTGATGGTCTCGAATTATGCGACGAAATTCGCCAGAATAAAGCATTGGATAAGACGAAAATTATCATGGTTTCCGCGCGCGAGGCTGAACATTGGAAAGATAAGGCAGAAGCGCGGGGCGCTGTAGGATATATTACCAAGCCGATCGATCCGGCGACATTTGCTGAACAGTTAGTGGCGATTGTTGAAAGTGCGGGATAGTCTTCGCAGTCTTGTCGACAATCGATTGCAGCCCGGGCCTTGGCCGGGTTTTGCGCCGAACGAGCAACCGCAAGACGAAGCCGCCGCCTATCAGCTTCAATTTGAGTTGCATAGCGGTCTGACAGCAGCTGGACTAGGTCAACGTGTCGGCTGGAAAATCGGCTGCACCACCCCAATTATGCAAAAGTTTATGTCGATTGATCATCCTTGCTCCGGCGGAGTGATGGCGCGCTCGGTGCATTTTGATCATTTTGAAGTGCCCTATACTGACTTCAATCATGTCGGTGTGGAATGTGAAATTGCGGTGACCCTCGGAGCGGACTTGCCGCCGAATTCTCAGCCTTACGATAGTGAAAACATTCGTATTGCTATTCAAAATTGTCGCGCAGCCATGGAAATTGTTGATGACCGGTACGCCGATTTCAGAACCTTGTCTACGGAATCTATGATTGTTGACGATTTTTTCCAAAGCGCCTGTGTCTTAGGTCCAGAGATTGCTGACTGGCAAAACATTGATTTAGCGCAGATGGTTGGACGCACCATGGTTAATGGCGAAGAAGTTGGCAGTGGATGTGGAGCAGATATCATGGGCCATCCCCTGAACGCTCTGGCCTGGCTGGCTAATAATTTGAATGAACTCGGACATCAGCTAAAAGCCGGGGAATTTGTCCTCTTGGGCAGCATGGTGGAATGTCAGTGGCTATCGCCGGGTGATCAAATTGTTATGAAAAATTCAGAATTGGGCCAGATTTCCGCCCGTTTTTCCAAATAGCTGAAAACATTTGCGGCAAAAAGAAAGTTTTGAGCTATTCCTGGCCCTATGATAATGCGGATTTCCCGTTGGCTGATTAAAGCGACACCCCTTTTAAAATTTTGGTTAAGCAGGCGGGCCCATTTCCTGAGCCCGGTTGGAAGCACGGAAAAGATAATGCCGCAGCACCGGCTGGACCAAATACAGCAGCGCCATTTCGTCGACCATTTTTTTGTCTTCACTGCCGGGCTCTAAAATTTCACCCATTACAGATTTGGCCTCGGCGTCACCTTGAATGGCTTTGAGCGCGACCAAGCCCCACTCAGTATATTTTGCGCCGTCGATATTTTTATGCAATTCCGCTAGCCGTTGATCGTATTCGTCCAACAGCGAACCCCAATATTCAACGTCGTAATTTTCTTTTAAATCTCCGATTAAACCAGAAATATTAGAAAGGTCGGTCATTATTATCTCCAATTTAGCTAACAGGTCGGCCCGGCGAGATCATGCAACTCCGACAAGCGTGTGCCTTTCAAGAAGGCGCGTTTAAAGCCAGCCCGCTCCTGTGAGCGTTCAAACCATTCGGTGACCCTTGGAAAGTCAGTGTTCCAGAGATCGGCAAATCCCAAATCAGCCATGCGGTCCAGCAGCGGCGCCAAAATAATGTCAGCCAGCGTGTATTGTTCACCCAGCAGCCAAGGCCCTGCTGCAAGCGCGTCGTTCATGCGTTGGGCGGTCGAGTGGATTTGTTCGAGGGCGGCTGAGAAATCCTCACCGTCAAATCCTCCCCGTCCCATGCGGCGGTAAAATTGTTTACGCAGCGGTCTGATATCAGCTTGCTGATCATGAAATTCATCTTCAGAGAGGCCTTCAAAGCGCGGCAGGAACGCCATGTTAAAAGACGGTACCCGCACGGCGACAGTCGGGACTTCTTCGCCAAAGCGCAACCAGGCCCGCATGACAGCCTTTTGAGCAGGCTCAGCCGGTGTCAAAGCCGGTGCTGGAAAAACCTCATCGATATATTCACAGATAACACTGGAATCGGTGATGACGGCGCCGTCATGGATAAGTGTTGGCACCACACCGTTGGGATTGATTTTGAGATATGCCGGGGCTAGGTGTTCTTTGGTTGCCAGATTGACGTGCCGGTCAGTCCATTCGAGGTTTTTTTCGGCCAAGCAAATGCGGACTTTCTGACTACAGGTCGAATGTGGCGTATTATAGAGCTCAAGCATGAAATATTGTTCCCTTCTGGCCGGGAACTAATATCGGATTTAGTTCAGCCTGTCACATGATCTATTTGGGCGGCGGATATATCAGGCGCGTTCTAAAAATCTTCGTTTCTGATATCAATATCAATACGTTCAAGATCGGCCAGCAGCATCTCTTCTTCATCGTCGTCGATATCCATGAAACGAACCGCTACCCCATCATCCAATGATCTGGAAACCGTGGCACTTATTTCACCAACGTCGTCAATCATCAATTCAATCGGGTCATCCGGCTTAACGTCACGTTGCATATCAAGTGCTGCACCACCCGCCGAAACATCCAGCAAAGTTGCCTCAACTTCCTGATCATTAATTTTAGCTTTGACGCTATTGGGTACTTTATGCCGCTTATGCCGGCGTTTTTCAGCAAAGTCGCTCTGCTCAGACATTTTCATCTCCTATTTGCCGCCCAAAAGAACGAAACCATGAATAGTTCATCCCTATTTGGAAATTTCGTCAATCCCCTTTTTATTAAGCGGGGCGGATTTAGGAGCAGCTTTAAACGGCTAGTTGTTTACCGAGCCACCATCAACAACCAGACATTGTCCGGTCATAAAGTCACTGTCTGCTGACGCTAGAAAAACTAAGGCGCCGATCAGATCATCAGGCGTTTGATAGCGTTTCAGGGCGCGCGAAGCGGTATTGGCATCCCGGTACTCCATGTGTTTTTCGGAATTCAGGACATTTTCGCTCATGGTCAGACCAGGCGCCAAGGTATTGACGCAAATATTGTCATCCCCGAGTTCCCTCGACATTGAGCGTGTCATCGCCAATATTGCCCCTTTGGAAGAGACATAATGCAATAGATTTGGCGCGCCTTTAAATAGGGTTCCGGAGGCAATATTGATTATTTTGCCGTAGCCTTGCTGGCGCATAACAGGTGCAGCGGCCTTGGTGCAGAGCCACGGACCTTTAACATTTACCGCCATTAACTTGTCCCAGTCTTCGACATTTATGTCTTCGAATGAGCCCGGCACAAGAGTACCGAAAATTGCGGCGTTATTGACCAATATATCGACACGGTCAAAGTGCTCAACGGTTTGGTCGATCATCGCTTGAGTGGCTTTCTCATCACTGACATCGGTGGCGAGCACTAGGGTCTCAGCCCCTTGATATTCGGTGGCGATCTCGGCGGCGGCAGGGGCGCAGTCCAAGACATCTGAGAGCACGACTTTCGCCCCTTCGGCGGCTAAGGCTTTGGCGTAGGTTGCACCAATGCCCTGAGCCGCCCCGGTGACGATGGCGACTTTGTCAGTTAATTTAGGCATTGATGCTTCCTTGCTTTTTAGTTAGTTGCCTTCAAAGACAGGTTTTTCTTTGGCGACAAAGGCATGATAAGCACGTTCGAAGTCCTGTGTCTGCATGCAAATTGCCTGGGCTTGCGCCTCGGCTTCAATAGCCTCATCAACACCCATGTTCCATTCCTGGTGCAGGGTCTTTTTGGTCATCGCATGGGCAAAAGTTGGTCCTTTAGCGAGGCGCTTGGCTTGGGTGGTGGCGACGTCCAATACTTCGTCTGGTTCAGCAACGCCGTTATAGAAACCCCAATTGGCAGCTTCTTCGGAGGTCATCATGCGGCCGGTATAGAGCAGCTCGGAGGCGCGGCCATGACCGATAATACGCGGCAGCATGGCGCAGGCGCCCATATCACAGCCGGCCAGACCAACCCGGGTAAACAGAAAGCCGATCATACTTTCCGGCGTGCCATAACGTAAATCCGAGGCCATGGCGATAATAGCGCCAGCGCCGGCACAAATGCCGTCAATCGCCGAAATGATGGGCTGGGGGCATTTGCGCATGGATTTGACCAGATCGCCGGTCATGTGGGTAAAAGTCAACAATCCGTCCATATCCATTTTGGTCAGGGGGCCGATAATTTCATGTACATCACCGCCGGAACAAAAATTTCCGCCTTCGCCGGTAATAACGACGACGTTGACATCCTCAACCCATTGCAGCTTGTGAAAGGTATCGCGCAGCTCGGCGTAGCTTTCAAACGTCAGCGGGTTTTTGCGCTCCGGCCGGTTTAGCGTGATGGTGGCGACACCATCTTCGGCTGACCAGGCGAAATGTTCAGGTTTGATATCTGCAGCTTTGAGTTTGTACATCGTAATTCCTCTGTTAATCCTCTCGAGATGAATAGTTTTGGCAACATTTGTGGCGCGCCTCTTTTGGCGACACTTAATGTTCGGATATTTAATAGTTTAAGTCTAAAGTAACTAAAGACCTTGGTCAATTTTGTTAAGCTAATAACCAGCTCACCTAGTCAACCATGGTCAGGCCACCACTGACGCTGAGCACTTGGCCGGTGATATATTCAGATCCTTCAGCGGCAAAAAACTGGATGGCATGAGCAATTTCCTCCGGCTTTGCAAAGCGGCGCAGCGGAATAGCGGCGATAAGGGCCTCTAGCATTTTTTCCGGCCGCGTTTGCAGCAACGGCGTATCGGTCGGGCCGGGGCAAACGCAGTTGACGTTGATTTGATAGCGCGAGACTTCGCGGGCGAGGGATTTGGCAAAAGCAATAATACCGCCTTTGGCACCCGCATATACTGTTTCACCACCGCTACCGACCCGGCCGGCATCGCTGGCGACATAAATCAGCTTGCCTTGCCCGGCTTCGGACATGCTCGGTAGAAAGGCATGGGTAAGTTTAACCGGCCCAAGATAATTGAGCGCTACATTCCAGTCAAAACGCTTTGGATCATTTCGGATAAAGGGTTCAATATCGCCGCCGCCGGCAGCATTGACCAAAATATCCGGTGTACCAAATTTTGCCAGGAAAGTTTCGACAAATTCAGTGATTGCCGCATCATCAGTCAAATCGAGTTTGAGAAAATCAATCTTACCGTTGCTCCCGTTGGCTTCGGCCACCAGGGCTTCGCCGAGTTCGCTGTTGATGTCGGCACAGACAACATTGGCGCCATCAGCCGCCATACGTTCGACCGTTGCTTTGCCAATTCCTGACGCGCCGCCAGTGACGACGACTGTTTTTCCACTTAATGACATGAATTTCCTCTTTTTAAATGGTGATACCGGCTTCGCTAAAGCTGCCAATTTCAGGCTGATTTAGGTAAGTTAAATAGATGTTTAAAGCGCTGCCGCACTGAATACCTTGATATTGATCAATGTGCGGATATTCTATCTATCTACACTCCGTTCAGAATTAATTTAATGGTAGGTATCTAAATGCTCAAAGTCCGCCACAGCCGAGTGGTCTCGACCGGCGATTGCGATCCTCAATGTATTGTAAATTATCCCAATTATTTTCAATGGTTTGACCGCAATTGTGAGCGCTTATTTAAAGATGCCGGGCTGGGATTTCATATCCTGTTTGGCGATTACTTAATCGACGGCATCCCAATCATAGAAGCCACATCCAAGTTTAGCCGGCCAGCTCGGGTCGATGATATGCTGGAAGTCGAAACTTGGATCGACAATTGGTCAACCAGAACATTCATGGTCAAACATCAGATAACCCGTGATGGTGATGTCATCGCCGAGGGACAGGAATTGCGCGCCTGGGTTATCAAAGATGAAAACTCTCCCGGCGGCATTACGGCAGCACCCGTGCCAGAAGAAGTTAAGCAACGTTTTAATTAATATAATTCTTGGCTTGGGACAAGGTGATCGCCTATAAAAGGATGTCGCTTGCCCCTCCAGAAACCGGTAATAAGATTCCTATCAGATGAAAATCTTTAAATATAACTACACAGTGATGTTCAGCGATTGCGACAATGCGCAGATCGTTTTCTATCCGAATTTTTTCCAATGGTTTGATCGGGCTACTCAGAACATGTTCATTCAAGTCGGCCTGCCGTGGAATGAAGTCTGGATAAAATACGATATTGTCGGCCTGCCTTTGGTTGATGCCTCAGCAAAATTTATTAAGCCGCTGCGCATGGAAGATGAGATCGTGATCGAAACCCAGGTTGTGGAGTGGGGCAATAAGGTTTGGACCATCCGCCATGATGTTAAAATAGGTGATACAGTTCATGTCGAAGGCACGGAAAAACGCGTCTGGGGAAAACGTAATCCCGACGCCCCGGCAGGCATCACAGCCGAGCCCGTACCGGCTGACGTCCGCGCGCTCTTAAGCGGGGAATAGGATTTAAAGGTCAAGGCAACGGGCGCGAAGGTTTTAATCCACAGAAAACGCAGAAGTCAGCCAGCCGTACTTTTTTCGGATTTATTTTCCTGGCGTTCCTTAGCGGTGGCCATGATGGCGTTGACGATGCCGGCATAACCAGTACAGCGGCAAAGATGGCCGCTTAACATATCGCGCACCTCTGCTTCGCTCGGATCGGGATTTTTTTCTAAATATTCGCTGGCCGACATCAAGATACCCGGCGTGCAATATCCGCATTGCAAACCGTGGTGAGTTTTAAAATTCTGTTGCAGATCGGAGAGTGGGTTTTCCCGTCCGGTGAGGCTTTCCACCGTATCAACGGCCCGGCCCTCGACTTGCACCGCCAGCGTTAAGCAAGAGCGTTGCGCCTTGCCGTCAATCTGTACGGTGCAGGCACCGCAGACACCATGTTCACAACCAACATGACATCCGGTCACTCCCATCACATTGCGCAGGAAATCAGACAGCAGCATGCGTGGTTCGGCCATGCCGGTCTCGGCTTCACCGTTTAGGGTGAAGTTAATTTTTTGCACAGCCTCCTGGCTTAGCTTCGGCATGCTTTAGCCTCCTCTATGACGCGGCGGCCTAATCTCCGCACCAGCTCCCGCCGGTAGCGCGCTGTCGCGTGTATGTCATCGCTGCCTTTTAGTTCCCAGGCGAAGGCGTTGAGCTCATCGTCCAGATTTTCATCAGCCAAATTTGTCCAGTTTCTAACCGTCGGCTTATCGGCAACGCCACCGACACCTAAGCGGAAGGTATCTCCACTGGCGACCGCAGCGACGGCGACAATGGCAAAATCGCCCCGGCGTTGAGCCACTTCGGTAAAGGCAAAACCTTCGCCGGGTTTTTTAAAGGGATAGCGTGCCGCAACAATCAATTCATCGTCAGCCTTGGCGGTTGTCATCATGCCGAGTTGGAAGTTGGCAGCTGACAAAACCCGCTCGCCTCGCACCGATTGCAAAACAACTTCGCCGCCGAGCGTCGCCAGACACAACGGCAGTTCAGAAGAGGGATCCGAATGCGACAACGAGCCGCAGATGGTACCCCGGTTGCGGGTCTGAAAATGTCCAAGATGCGGGATGGCCTGATGCAGCAATGGTAAACGGTCGGCCAATCCCGGCCATGACAGTAGCTCAACCTGGGTCACTGCAGCGCCGATTTCCAGCTTGTCACCAGCTTCCTTGATGTAAGAAAGCTCGCTGATTTGCGAGATATCGATCAACACGCTGGGCTCAAGCAGGCGTAAATTCATCATTGCCATCAGTGATTGGCCACCAGCAAAAATTTTTGCCTCACCACCGGCTTCGCTTAAAGCGGCGAGTGCTTCGGCAGTGGTTTCTGCCCGTACGAGATCAAATTTTCTTGGTTTCATCTACTTGACCCCCAGCCATGCTAGGAGGCGTTGGAACAGCGAAAGTGATCCTGAGCCCATCGTCACCGATCCCGGCGCTTCAACTTGCTTGATCAGCCGGCTGAAAAATTGATTAACGACAACACGGGCGCCGCCTTCGATTAACCGGCTGCCGACGGCTGCCACCTTGCCTGAAATCTCAACCGAGTATTCGTAGCTCACCAACGTGCCACCATCTTGGGCTTCCAACCGGACCCGGCCTTCGCCTTGCGACGAGCCGAGCGGTCCGTCGAGCCCACCCGCCAGAGTTACTGATGTTGGCTCGACAAGATCAGACAGCACGACGCTGGCTAGGAATTTGCCGCGCACGGGGCCGGCGCCGAGGCTGACTTCCGCGCGATAATCATTTTCGGCGACTTGATCAAGGCCGTGACAACCAGGGATGACGGCCGCAAGTTTTTCCGGATCGAGTAAAGTATCCCAAACCGTTTGCGGATCAGCCGGCACCATCGAGCTTCCGGTACCAGTAATAGCACTGTCTGACTTGCCAGGTTTGGTTTCTACCACTGCCATTTGTGCGGGCGGCGGTTGTTCCTCACCGTGGATCAGGGCGCTGATTTTGGAGGGAAATAGAGGGACCTGGATATTTTCCAAATCCAAGGCATCGCATACTGCATTGGCGATACAGACCGGCGTCGACATGCAATTGCCATCAGCCAGGCCTTTGGCTCCCAACGGCGTGTGCGGCGATGGTGTTTCCATATGCAGAATAATCGGTTCCGGCACTTCGGTAGCCGAGGGCACCAGATAATCGGCGAAGGTGCCGGATTTAAAGCTGCCATCCTCGTCATAAACGAACTCTTCGAAAAGTGCTTGGCTGACGCCATGACTGTAAGAACCTAATATTTGGCCATGGGCGATCAGCGGATTGAGGATGGTGCCGGCATCATGTGCCGTGACGTAATGGTCAATGCGAACTTCGCCGGTGTCTTTGTCGATCTCAATACCGCAAAAATCAATGTTAAAACCATAGACCAGGGACGTATTGATGCGGTCTTTTTCGTCAGGTGCCGTTAATTGGCGCGGCGTCCACACAGCGGATTCACTAAGGCCGCCTTCCATGCCTTCGGGCAGGCTGCCGGGCGACCAATGGGCGGTGCCGGCGACGCGGTAAAATTTAAGGCAATTGTCTGGATTGTCGCGGGCAAATATCAAGCCATTACCAAACTCGACTTCTTCGACCGGCACGTTGAGGTTGGGCGCGGCAATATGCGCCAGCTTGTCACGCATCATCTTGGCGGCCATTTGCACAGCGACAGCTGGTCCGCTGGTAAAGCGGGCAGCATAGTTGCCGGCGGCGATCGACCATTTATCTTTTTGCGTATCGATTTCCATATTGCAGGTGATTTCCGTCGGCTGTAAGCCAAGCTGCTCGGCGACAATTTGCGCCATCAAGGTCGCATGGCCTTGGCCCATCGGCGGCACATCGGTTGAGGTACTCACCCCGCCAAAGGGATCAACACTCACCGTGGCGTTGGAATTGGTGCCCTGGGTCGGACTACGCTTGGCCCGCTCTTCCTTGGTCAGGATGGTGGTGATGTAGCCCATATTGGAATGGGTCGGCTCGGTAACCGCGGCATAGCCAACGCCATAAATACGGCCCTCGGCGCGGGCTTCATCCCGGCGCTTAAGAATTTCATCGAGCCTGCCTTCCTTGACGGCCATATCGACAACTGCTTGGTAATTGCCTGAATCGAACACCGCACCAGCCGCCGCGTGATAGGGGAAGGCATTGGCCGCCACCAGGTTTTTGCGGATCACTGCCAAGGGATCGAGATTTAGCTCAATCGCGACCCGGTGCATAACCCGCTCGATGGCATAATACATCTGTGGTCCGCCAAAGCCCCGGACCATGCCGGAGGGGCTTTTGTTGGTCATCACCAGACGGTTACGGACATAGAGATTGGGAATTTCATAAGAGCCCGTGCAGACGCCATGCATACGGTAGAGCGGCCCCGGCATCGGTGCCCTCAAAAAAGCGCCGTAATCGTCCAGCTGGCTGAGACGGAAGCCAGTCACTTTGCCGTCATTCATTGCCGCCGCTTCAATCTCAACAACCCGGTTGGGCGCTGCCGTCGCTGAGGATAAATGCTCAAGCCGGTCTTCGACCCATTTAACGGGCTTGCCGGCAATGCGAGAGGCCACGGCCATCAATACGATATAAGGGAAAATCGCGACTTTAATGCCAAAGCCGCCGCCGGTGTTTGAAGGGGTGCGCAAGCGCAAGCCGGTGTTCTTCACCCGCAAAGCCCGGCACATCACCGGATGGACGGTGAACGGCCCTTGGAAATTAGCCAGCACATCATAGACGCCTTCCGCCGGATGATAATCCGCCATCACAACATAATTTTCCATCGGCGTAATTGAGCTGCGGGGAAAATCAATTTTGAGCTTAACCACACGGTCGCATTCCTCGAAGGCCTTATCGGGCTCGCCGTAAGTAAATTCGCGGTCCGACAGGATGTTGGAGTCACATTTTTCGTGGATAGTCGGTGAGTCTTCGCTGGCCGCGTACTCGGGATTGACGGCTGGTTCTAGAACTTTGTATTCAACCTGGATGTGATCAACCGCATCTTCGGCGATATATCTGTCCATGGCGACGACCAGCACCAGGGCTTCACCGACATAGCGCACCCGCTCGACTGCCAAGGGCCATAATTCCATGGGCGCTTTAACAATATTTAAAAACGGATCGACATATTCCTGCACATCTGCGCCGGTGATGACGCAAACCACGCCGGGCAGAGCCGCTGCTACGCTGGTATCGATTGAGACAATTTCAGCGTGGGCATGGGGGGATCGGAGCATGGCGGCATGCCGGGTATCAAGGCGGGCCGGATAATCGTCGGCATAACGGGCCAAACCACGCAGCAGGGCTTCGTCTTCGACCCGCTCAATCGGTTTGCCAACAAACTTTTCCGGTACAAATGCTTCGGCCATCAAACCCTCTCTTTGAGATGCATTTTCCACAAATTGGCGCGGAATTCTGCAGCGCTATGAGTACCGCCAAATCTGGCGCGCTACAAATAATGTTTCGGTCATTCAAATATACCGAATTGATATTGGTCACCAGCAACATTTTAGGCCTAGCATTCATCAAGTGATTTTGAAAGCGGCGTAAAGCGCGTAAATACCACGTTTTTTGACGCTATTTTGATGAGTTAGTGGGCTAAATTGAGCGAGGGGTTTCGTATCATGCAGGACAATACTTTTGTAGTTGATCAAGCCGTCAGCCCGTCGGCAATTAAAACCTCGCCAGTATTCAATATTGCGGTGCCCTTCATTGACCGCCACCTAACCGAAGGGCGCGGCGGCAAGGTTGTTTTTTATACCAGTGAGGGTGACGTTACCTTTGCCGAATTGGCGGAACGGGTAAACCGCTCCGGCAATGTTTTGACCTCGCTCGGCCTGGCGATTGGTGAGCGGGTGCTGATGGTCGTCAAGGATTGCCCGGAGTTCCTCTATTTATTTTTTGGTGCCATCAAAGCCGGCATCGTGCCGGTGCCGGTCAATACCATGCTCTACGCCGATGACTACACCTATATTATTGAGGATTCCGGCTGCAAGGCCTTGGTCTACAGCCCTGAATATGAGGAAACCATGGCAGCCGCGCTGGCGGAAGTGAAAAATCCGCCGGGTGTCGTCTTAACCTCAGTCGGCGAAGGCTCTGTTGCAGAATTGGCGGAGGCGGCATCGCCAGATCTGGAGCCGCACAAATCAGGGCCCGAAGATGACTGCTTTTGGCTCTATTCTTCCGGCTCCACCGGCCGGCCCAAAGGCGTCGTGCATGCCCACCGGGCCATTCTCTATACCGGCCAGGGTGCCGCCATCGACACTATCGGTCTCAACGAAGACGATATCTGTTTTTCCGCCAGTAAGATGTTTCACTCCTACGGCTTCGGTAATGTTTTGACCTTTCCGCTTTATCTTGGCTGTGCAGCGGTGCTGACCGACCGCAAAGTGTCGCCGGAAATGACCTTTGAAATTATCGAGCAGTTTAAGCCGACGGTGTTTTTCGGCATCCCGACGCTGTATGCGCAACAGCTGGAATATATGAACTCTCATACCGTAGACGCGTCCTCGCTTCGGGTTTGTGTCTCGGCGGGTGAGGCTTTACCGGGTGACATCTTTAAGCGCTGGCAGGAAAAAACCGGCACGCTCATCCTGGAAGTTTATGGCTCGACGGAAGTGCTCCATGCCGTGCTCGGCAATACTGCGGCGGCTCATAAGCCGGGCTCTTCCGGTCTGGTGGTGGATCGCTATGAAGCACGCATTGTCGATGATGATGGCAATGCAGTTGAACAGGGCGAGATTGGCACGGTTCATATCAGAGGCGGCTCAGTCGCTAAATATTATTGGAACAGCCCGGAAAAAACCGCCGCCACCATGCTCGCCGACGGCTGGCTCAGCATGGGCGATAATTCATACCAGGATGAAGAGGGCTGGTATTTCTTCTGTGGCCGGGGCGACGACATGCTGAAGATTGGCGGTCTCTGGTGCTCACCGTTCGAGATTGAAGCTCGGCTGATCGAACACCCGAGCGTGCTCGAAGCCGCCATTGTCGGCCGCCCGGACGAAAACGAACTGATCAAGCCGGAAGCCTGGGTTATTTTAAGCGAAGGTGTCGAGGAAAATGAGGCGCTGCTCGA
>JABIIH010000147.1 GCA_018649245.1 Rhodospirillaceae bacterium
GTGACGAAGTGTTATCGTTCCGCCATGGCGCCACAGTTTCAACCAACGCCATCCTCGAGCGCAAAGGTGTTGAAACAGCGCTGATCACGACCGAAGGTTTCCGCGATGTCCTAGGCGGTGGCCGGGCGGAACGAATTTCCGCCTTTGAGTTGGATTGGGATCCACCCGAAATTATTATTCCCCGGCGCAACGTCATGCCGGTTAGAGAACGTGTTGGCCCTTATGGCGACGTGCTCACGAAAATCAACGAAGCAGACGTTCGGCTGGCGGCACGGAAATGTAAAAAGCGCGGTATTGAATCAATTGCCGTGGTTTACATGGATTCCTTTATGAACCCGGTGCATGAGTTACGCACCCGCGAAATTCTGGCTAAAGAACTGCCCGATGTGGATGTCACTTTGAGCCATGAAGTGCTGCCGCAGATGCTGGAGTTTGAACGCACCTGTACCACAGTGCTGAACGCTTATATTTCACCGATTTTGAAAAATTATCTCGGTGGTTTGGCCAAGCGTCTCAAAGAAGATTGGGGTTATGATGGCCCGCTGCTGATTACGACTTCTGGCGGCGGCGTTATCGGCATGGATGAAGCGGTTAAGTTTCCTGCCAAAACCTTCCACTCTTCGCCGGTCTCCGGTGCAGTCGGCATGGCCGGCTATATCGGCTCTCTGGCCAATTTTGATAATGTTATTGCTTTTGAGACCGGCGGCACAACCAACAACGTGTCGATGATTTACAATGGCTCACCCGCGATCACCCACGAATGGAAAATTTTGTGGAATGTGCCGTGTTGTCTGCCGTCGGTGGATACGGTTTATATCGGTTCCGGTGGTGGCAGCATCAGTTGGGTCGATAATGGTGGTATTCTAAACGTTGGCCCGCAAAGTATGGGCGCAGTGCCAGGACCGGCTTGTTATGGTCAAGGTGGTGATGAAGCCACCAACACCGACAGCCAGATTGTGCTCGGTCGGATTGATCCGGAATACTTCCTCGGCGGCGAAATGAAGGTCGATGGTGATCTTTCTTTCAAAGCTGTGAAGGAGAAAGTCGGCGATCACTATGGCTGGAGCGTGCAAGAAGCTGCTGCCAACACTTATATGGTGGCCCTCAGTGCCTTGATGATGGCGATGCGGATTCAAACAGTTTCCAGAGGCTGGGATCCGCGTGAATTTGCCATCGTACCTTATGGCGGTGGTGGCGCGTTATATGCCTGTGATCTCGCCCGTGAGATCGGCTCCACCACCGTCGTGGTGCCGCCACTACCCGGTTACGCTTCGGCGTTCGGTGCCATTCGTGTTGATGTGAAGCATGAATTCACGACGCCGATCCACCAAACCGAAGAAGAGCTGGATTTTGATGCCCTCAACAAGGAAGTTAAAAAACTTGTTGATAAATCCCATAAGATTCTGGCCAAAGAGGGCATCAAGAAAAATATGACCACGGTCGAGCGCTTTGTCGATGTTAAATACTTCTCGCAAAGCCGCTTTTTCACCGTCGACTTGCCGAAAGGAAAACTTACGAACTTGAAGAAAATTTCGCAGAATTTCATGGACGACATGGAAGCCGAATACGGCTATAGCCTGCCGGAAGGCTACGCCCCTATTGAAGTTGTCAATCTGCGGGTTGTTGCCAAAGGTGAGATTATCAAGCCTGATCTGCCGGAAATTAAAAAACGTGGTAAATTAAAAAAGAAGGCGACCCGCAAGGTGTGGTTTAAAGATCATGACTTCCTCAAAGCCGACATCTATGAGCGTGGCGAATTGCCGCCGGGGGCTAAATTCAGTGGTCCGGCAGTTATTGAACAGCCCGACACCACAACCGTTATGCCACCCGGCACCCATTGCAAAGTTGATAAATATGGCAATCTCGTCATCAAAGTAGATCAATAAGGAGGCTAAAATGGCTAAAGCGGCAAAAAAAGTTAAAGCAGCTAAAAAAACTAAAAAATCAAAAATAAACGTCAAAGAAAAATTGTCGAACATTGAAGGTCTCAAGATGGACCTGATTACCTTCGAGGTTTTGCGTAATGCCTTCGTGGCGGCGTGTTACGAAGCCTCCACAACGATTGAACGGATTGCCTATCATCCGGTGATCGGCATGGGCCGTGATCGCTCCAATGCCTTGCTGACCAAGGACGCACGGCTGGTGGCACACGGTCATACCGATGCGGCTGCTCACTATGCATCCTTTGAGCCATCGGTACAGGAATTGTTCAAAGATATCCCGAAGGATACGATGAACGAAGGAGATACCTATATTTTTAGTGATCCTTATCGTACCGGTTCCCACGTTAATGATGTGCGCATGATCCGACCGATATTCTATAAAGGCGAGATTGTCTCGTTTTCGTGCACGGTTATTCACTGGGCGGATATGGGTGGCCCAATGCCGGGTACCTTTAACCCGGAAGCAACCACTTGTTTTGCTGAAGGTATTCGTATTCCGCCGATCCGTTTGTTCAAAAACAACGAGCTGGATGAAGAGCTGTTCAGCATGATCGAGATTAATATCCGGGGTGCAGTTGAGCGGCGGGCCGATATGAAAGCTCAATTTGAAGCCGCCCGCTTAATCGATCGCCGGGTGGTCGAACTCTGCGAGAAATACGGTGTTGAAACGCTGTTTCAGGCCTATGAAGAACAGTTCAACTATTCTGAACGAATGATGTTGGCGGAATTGAAATCCCTGCCGGACGGCGAATGGGAATTCGAGGATTTTGGTGATCAGGACGTTATGGCTGAAGGCAAACCACCGATCAGAGTCCATTGTAAACTGACCAAGGTTGGCTCCAAGCTGTCTTTCGATTGGACCGATTCCGATCCCCAGCCAAAAGCTTCCTGGGGCGGCAGCCGGGCAACTTTGATTGGCGGCAATTATCTTGGTTTCATGATTTGTTTCCCGCAATTATTCCCGCTTAATCACGGCATTATCCGCAATCTGGAGATTGTCTCGAAGCCAGGTACCTGTGTAGATGTGGTTTTCCCCGCGCCGACAACCGGTTACTGCTCGGGTGCTTTTGATAAAATCGAAGCGGTCACTATTGCCTGCCTAGCTGGTGTGATGGCCAAGGACCAGCCGTGGCGGGTTTATCCTGCTGCTGTTAGTCTGACCAATCTCTGCATGGGCGGCTACAACCCCCGGACCAAGAAGGATTTTATCCAATATACCTGGGCGGTTGGTGGTGAGAACGCGCGGACTTTTAAAGATGGTAAATCTTTGATCTTTATGCGGTTCTGTAATGCTCGAACCATTCCGCAGGAACTTGAAGAGCGCTGGTTCCCGGTCATCTTTGACCGCTATGAAGCGAGGCCCGACAGTTGCGGTCATGGCTTTATGCGCGGCGGTTTTGGCCTAATTCGGGAATTGGTCATCCAGACCGACATTGTTATGACCATTCACGGCGACCGCGAAATCCATACACCGTTCGGTATTTCGGGTGGTCTTAATGGTGGCGGTTCAACCTTGATTGTCAATAAAGGCACTAAAGATGAGTTCGATGCTGGAATGTATGCGACCGGCGTGAAGCTCAAGAAGGGCGATAAAATTTTCTATGGCTCTTCGGGTGGTGGTGGCTTTGGCGACCCCTTGAAACGTGATCCGGAGTTAGTTCTGACAGATGTCATCGATGAATGGTTAACCATTGGAGCTGCTAAAAAATATTATGGCGTGGTTATCGAAGAGATCGACGCCGAGGCGGCTGATTTCCGGATTAATAAGCCAAAGACCAAAAAAGCGCGGGCGGCACTGCGTAAAAAAGGCTTCAAGGAAGGCACCGGTGCTTTCGAGGTCAACGTTCTCGGTAAAGATATCAAGCCAAGCCGTATTCCTTCGGAAGAAGAGGTCCGCTCTCATTTGGCGATCTCTCGTCCGCCAGGCTGGTAATTTAATTAACTGACAGGACCAACAGTTAATTGTTATCGCGGATGCTCAGCTTTGTAACTTTAAGCTCAGTGTCCGCGATTTCGTTTAAACAGTGATTTAGTGAGGGGAGGGCACGGTGTCTGACGAGCTGCCAAAAGTTTATGAAACCGTTGTGCATATGCTGGCTGCGGCTGGTGAAAATGCCGGTGACGCCTGCGCAATAAGTTTTGAGGGGCGGGATCTCAGCTATACCCAATATCTCCGTTCTGTTGGTGGCTTTGCCACCGAGCTCGTTGAGTTGGGTGTAAGAGGCGGGCGGGTTGCGCTGGTTTGTGGCAACTCGCTGGAAATGGCTGTCGCTTTGTTTGCGGTTCATGCCGCGGGTGCGCAAGCCGTGCCGATTAATCCAATCTATACCGCCCGGGAAATGACCCATATTCTGGAAGACTCTGATCCGACAGTGGTCGTCTTTGATGACGAAACTGCCGCAATCGTCGAGCCTTTGCTTAAAGAGCTTAGTATCTCCGAAGGCATACTGGTGGGCGGCAATGGCGGCCGTTTGCTGGATAGTTGGCGGGATGATGAGACGGCCAAACTGCCCGAACCCATGCCCGGGCCGGATGATTTTGCCACGCTGCAATATACCGGCGGCACCACCGGCCTGCCCAAAGGCGTTAATATCACGCATGGTCAGATGTCGGTGAACCTCAGTCAGCGCGAGGCCTTTCTGCCGACCCGGCCCGATGATGAGACCGTGATCTGTATCATGCCGCTGTTTCATGTCTTTGCCAGTTCGATGTGTCTCCATTTGACGGCTTATTGCCGGGGGCGGTTGGTCATATTGGCGCGCTACCGGCCAGATGTGGTGCTCGATACCATTGAACACGAGAACATCACTCGCCTGCCGGCCGGTCCCACAGTCTTTAACGGCTTGATGGGTTTTGAAGGTTTTGCCGGTCGGAATTTTTCTTCCCTGGTGACGGCTTATTCCGGCTCGGCACCGCTGCCGGAAGAAACCTTAAAGCAGTGGGAGGAATTAACCGGCTGTCCGATCCTCGAGGGTTATGGTCAAAGTGAAGCGGGACCGGTGCTTACTTATGTCGCCGAGGGCGATGTCTTGAAACCCGGCTCGGTCGGTCGAGCCATCCCTGAGACGGAAATTCAAATCGTTGATACCGATACCGGCACCAAGATTTTACCACCGGGTGAACAGGGCGAGATACGTGCACGCGGACCGCAGATCATGTCGGGCTATCGCAATCGGCCGGAAGAAACGGCGGAAGCCTTGCGGGATGGTTGGCTCTATACCGGTGATATCGGTGAGCTCGATGATGAGGGCATTCTCTATATCCGTGACCGAAAAAAAGATATGGCGATTGTCGGCGGCTACAACGTCTATCCGCGTGAGATCGACGAAGTACTGTTTGCCCATCCGGCTGTGCTGGAAGCTGCCGCCGTCGGTGTGCCTGACGACTACCGGGGTGAAGTGATCCGAGCCCTGGTGGTGGTTAAGCCGGGAGAACTCGTCACCGAGGAAGCTTTGCTGGTTTACTGTCAGGAAAATCTGGCCAAATACAAAGTGCCGGCGATGATCAATATCGTGGACGACATTCCGAAAACAACGGTCGGCAAAATTGACAAGAAAGCGTTGCGGGAACTCGCCACGGCCAAGTGAAGCTTGCTATTTTACTGTGCCAGGCGCGGGAAGACGTGGCGGACATTATCCTCAAAGATTTGTTTCTTTTCGCCCGTGTCCAGCCAGTCAATCGCATCAACATAGCGCTTGGTGTCATCATAATTAAAGCCGGTCTCGGGATCGATGCCACGCACTGCGCCAACCATTTCCGAGGCAAATAAAATATTTTTGGTCGGAATAACCTTGGTGAGCAGATCA
>JABIIH010000217.1 GCA_018649245.1 Rhodospirillaceae bacterium
AGGGTGTTGCCAATCCCGGTCGCCGAGAGAATGTCATTGCCGGCGTCGCCTTTGACGGCATTATAATCACCAGTGACGTTGACGACATCATCACCCCAGCCAGCGCTCACATCATTGAGGGAGCCGTTGACCGTTATGCTATCGTTGCCGTCTTCACCGACAATTGTGCTGTTGGAGCCAGTGGCATTGACGATGTCGTTGCCGGTTCCGGCGGCAAGCAAATAGTCGTCGCCCTTTACGGTGATATCATCATCGCCCTCTTGCCCAAATACATAGCCGCTGCCTTCGGAGTAGAGGGTATCGTTACCTATACCGCCATACATTTGGCCATGGCCATACATGGTTAATTGGTCGGTACCGTCACCGCCCTCGAGGGTGTTGCCAATCCCGGTCGCCGAGAGAATGTCATTGCCGGCGTCGCCTTTGACGGCATTATAATCACCAGTGACGTTGACGACATCATCACCCCAGCCAGCGCTCACATCATTGAGCGAGCCGTTAACTGTAATGTTGTCGTTGCCGTCTTCACCGACAATTGTGCTGTTGGAGCCAGTGGCCTTTACGGTGTCGTTGCCGGTTCCGGCGGCAAGCAAATAGTCGTCTCCCTTTACGATGATATCGTCGTCGCCCTCTTGCCCAAATACATAGCCGCTGCCTTCGGAGTAGAGAGTATCGTTACCTGTGCCGCCATACATTTGGCCATGGCCGTGCATGGTTAATTGGTCGGTACCGTCGCCGCCCTCGAGTGTGTTGCCAAAACCCGTGGCTGAGAGGATGTCATTGCCGGCGTCGCCTTTGACGACATTATAATCACCAGTGACGTTGACGACATCGTCGCCCAAGCCGCCGCTCACGTTATTGAGGGCGCCATCGACTAAAAACAGATCCCTCTCTGTTGTTCCTGTTACGCTTTGGCCATCGCCATCGACCTCAAACACCCGGGCCAAATCAGCGAGATTATATTCCTGGCCGCCTTGGCCGAGCCGCAGGGTTTCTATCATTGAACCGCCAGCAAGATCGATGGTGACATCACCCAGATAGGCTCCTGCTAACGAAAATGTCAATTTGACGTCAGTGCCGTCTGCTCCGATTACCGATTCAATTTTAATGACTGACCAATCCGAGATATTACCACGAATTTCAAGAACATCGGTGCCACCAAGGTCGGAGATGATGTCAGAACCATCGCTAAGGTTAAAAATATAATTGGTATTTTCAGCGCTGCCGTAAAGCGTGTCATCACCGGTACCTCCGATGAGAATGTCTTCTGCACCCGTGGAACTCAGGATATCGTTGCCCGCCCCGCCATCAAGCGTGTTAAGCGCACCGCTGGAGACTAAAACGTCGTCACCTTCGCCGCCTTCGAGCTTACTAAACATACCATTTGAAACCAGCGTATCCGCGCCAGCACCACCTTGCAGGTCGTTGCCGTAGCCATCGGCAACGATAAGATCATCGCCATCGTTACCTTCCAGCACGTTCGATCCACCGGACGAGAGAATTAAATCGTCACCGAAACCGGTCGACACATCATTGTTTGAGCCGGACACGTTGATGAGATCATCACCTGCCGTAGTGGTGTTGGTATCCCCTTCATCATCTGCCACGATTTCGTTGCCGTCACCCATCGCCATGATGAAATCAGTTCCTGTTCCGTCGAAATCGAAATCTGGCAGAGTGGGTACGGTCGGTATTGGCAGATTGAGAGTCAAGAGGTCGCTGGTGCCGTCCAGTCCCATGGCCGAAATGGCTGCGGGATCAAGCGACGCTTGAGGGATCGTCGAAGCGGAAACTGTCACAATACTTTGCGGTGTGCCAGCAGCCGTCAGGTCAAGATTAACCCAATCGACCGAGTCTGGCATTACCGTGGTGTTACCGATATTTCTAACACCAGAGACCATGGATTCCATAAATTCCGCGCTTAACGATAAGGACATATCCGAATACGTGTTCGAAATGTTGACGGTGGCGTCGCTAAAAAATGCCACGACATCGACATAGGGAAGTTGAATTTCAGAGAAATCGACTTCAGGAACCTCAACGTTAGGAATAGTTATACCGGCAAAGCTAACCGATGGAATTTCAAATTCCGGAATATTAACGTCCGGCAGATCGTAGGAGCCAGACGTAATTTCCGGCCGGCTTGGCAATAGATGAGCATCCTCATTGTCGCCCGGGAAATAGCCATATACCGTACTGTCGTTACCGTTCAAAACAACGACATCAATCCCCGTGCCGCCAACGATGTAGGCGCCGTCACCTTCAGCCATCAGCACATCGTCGCCGCTGCCGCCAACCAATTTATTATCCGCGCCATAGGCCTCTAAAATGTCGTTGCCTTCATCACCTGACAGCCGGTTTTCGGCGCCATAGGCTGTGATATGATCATTGCCCTCCCAGCCGGATAGCATATTGAGCGCACCGGCGACGGTGATTGTGTCGTCGCCTTCTTGTCCGGCGATACTATTGTAAGCGCCAGTGGCATAGAAGGTATCATTGCCGCTGCCGCCGAAGCCGGAATTTTTTACCCCGCCGAGCACGACGAAGTCATCGCCAGCATCGGCATAGACCGTGTTGCCAGCCAATATATTTGAGCTGGCATTTGTTGAGAGCGCAAAGATCGTATCATTGCCTTCGCCGCCTGATAGCGTTTGGGCGTTTCCACCCGCATACAAAGTGTCATCGCCTTCACCGGCAAAGGCATAATTTTTATACCCTAAAACACTTAGCGTATCTTCACCGGAACCGGTAAATATGATATTTTTATTGCCGACGGCACTGGCGATGTCGTTGCCGTCGCCGGCCTCAACAAAGTTTGTCCGGCCGACAACGCTGACGACGTCATCACCGGCGCCCGAGAGCATGACATTTGTATTGCCAATAGCCGATACAATATCATTGCCGTCGCCTGAGGAGGCTATGTTGCGGCTTCCGAGAGCTGAAAACTCATCATTACCGGAGCCCGATAACATAATATTGATATTACCAACGGCATGAACGGCGTTGTCGCCGTCACCCGCCAGCAAAATATTATTCTCACCTAGGGCATTGACCAAATCATCCCCGTTACCCGCCAGCATGACGTTGGTCATGCCAACCATATCGATAGTGTTATTACCGTGTCCGCCTGAGA
The DNA here is from genome assembly GCA_018649245.1 of Rhodospirillaceae bacterium. Classification (GTDB taxonomy): domain Bacteria; phylum Pseudomonadota; class Alphaproteobacteria; order Rhodospirillales; family UBA2165; genus TMED23. Next base: position 3,134 of record JABIIH010000217.1, read on the forward strand.
TTATATTGGTGTTACCAAGGGCAGAGATGATATCGTCGCCCTCATTGGCCAGCATTAAATTGGTATCGCCGACGGCAGAAAGCACATTATCGCCTGAACCGCCCAGCATGATGTTGTTCAAGCCGGCCGCCGAAATTGTATCGTTGTCCAATCCACCAGCCAGCAGATTGCCAGCACCAACCGCGCTGATAATGTTTTGACCGTTTGAGCCGAGAACGAGGTTATATTGGCCTGTTACCGATAAAATGTCATCGCCGTCACCTGCCGCAATACCATTATATAGGCCGGCGACTGTGACAGTGTTATTGCCTTCACTGGCATAAACCAGATTGGCGCCCGCCAAGGCGGTGACTGTATCGTTGCCCGAACCCGTGCTGATAATATTTCCGACACCTGCAGCGGTAATAATGTCGTCACCACTACCGCCATCAAGCGTATTTAAACCACCCCCTGCGGTGATAATATCATCTCCACTGCCACCGGTAATGGCATTTAACCCACCAAGGGCGGTAATGGTGTCATTACCACTGCCGCCAGCAAGGACATTTACCTGACCGTAAGCGTTGATAATGTCGTTGCCGCTTTCGCCATGTATATGATTCGCCCCACCTAAGCCGGTTATGGTATCGTCACCTGAACCGCCATAGATGTAGTTGACCAGGCCACCGGCACTAATAACGTCATTACCATCTTCGCCATAGATTACATTTCCGCCGCCGGCTGCCGTGATGGTGTCATCACCTGTGCCGGCATAAACGCTGTTGTACCCTCCGGCTGCGGTAATGGTATCACTGCCCGTGCCACTGTATATTCGGTTGTACCCTCCGGCTGCCGAAATCGTATCATTACCGGCATCGCCGTAGAGCTGATTATGCAGGCCAACAGCGGTAATAGTATCATTGCCATCATCACCGTGGATCATATTACTGGCGCCAACTGCATATATGGTATCATTGCCGGTACCACCAAAAATATCGGCGCGTCCGGCAAAAGATGAGATAGTGTCGTTGCCTGAGCCGCCATTGATGTAATTGTATGCACCAAAGCCATAAATCGTGTCGTCACCACCGCCACCATAAAGGTAGTTTGTGATCATATAGCCGTTGATGGTATCGTTGCCGTCGCCGCCGTATTTATGGGTCGTGGGCATATAACGCAGGTATAAATCTGATCCCTCTTGGACAATGGCATCGCCATAGACATTGAAACCAGCTTCGATTTCAGACGACCAACCGCCGGCCACGCTGCCAACACCGCCTGTAATGCCATCCCATAAATCAGATATATCACCCATAACGCTCTCCTATTTCCAGCCCGCCTTTTGGGGCCTAAATCTCGCAACGATCACTCTAATCGCTTTTCATGTTGAGAACTATATATAACCCTAAGATAAAAAAGGTTTCTGGGATGTTTCTGAGGAGAAATATTTTAAGATGTTGAAAGTAAACAAGAAAAGAGGGTTTTTGCGCTAAAAAGCGCCTAATTTACCCCCCCCACCCAGGAATCAAGTGTGGCCCTCCCCCGCCCAAGTTTTTCTGGGAGGGAGGGCATTAGAATGAATACTCTGCAACAATAAGCCCCTTCCCTCCCCAATTTATTGGGCGGGGGAAGGTTGGGATGGGGAGGGCCTTTTTTTACGACGGTGAAAGGTTAGCTTTTTTCGTAATTATTGGCGACGAGGCGGTCGAGCAGGCGCACGCCAAATGCCGTGCCGCCTTTGGGCACGGTCGGCGCATCAGCTTTGGACCAGGTCACCCCGGCGATATCCAAATGCGCCCAGGGCGTTTTGCCGACAAAGCGTTGCAGGAACTGAGCCGCCGTAATACTGCCGGCTCCCCGGCCACCGATATTTTGCATATCAGCCGCCTGGGAATTGATCATTTTATCGTAAGCCTCGCTCAACGGTAAACGCCAGAGCTTTTCATCAACATCGGTGCCGGCTTTGGCGAGCCGTTCCGACAGCTGATCATTGTTTGAGAACAGCCCCGCATGATGGCTGCCGAGCGAGACAATGATTGCACCGGTCAAGGTTGCCAGATTAACCATGAATTTCGGCTTAAAGCGGGTATTGGTATAATGCAGCGCATCGGCCAGCACCAGCCGCCCTTCGGCGTCGGTGTTTAAGACTTCGATGGTCTGGCCCGACATCGAAGTGACGATATCGCCCGGCCGCTGGGCGTTGCCGCCCGGCATGTTCTCAACCAGCCCTACTACACCGACGACATTGGCTTTGGCTTTGCGGCCAGCCAGCGCTTTCATCAGGCCGATGACTACGCCGGCACCGCCCATATCCCATTTCATATCTTCCATGCCAGCGGAGGGCTTGATCGAGATACCGCCAGTATCAAAGGTTACGCCCTTGCCAACAAAAGCGACCGGCTGGGCTGCTTTGCCTTTGCCTTTTGGTCCACCCTGCCATTGCATGACAACCATTTTGGATTCCCGGATACTGCCCTGACCGACACCCAATAGAGCGCCCATGCCGAGCCGGCGCATTTGCGCTTCACCGAGGATTTGCACTTTAACGCCAAGCTTTTCCAGGGTCTTGGCTTGCTTGGCGAGAGTGTCCGGATAAAGCACGTTCGGTGGCTCTGAAACCAAATCGCGGGTGAAAAACACGCCATTGGCGATTTTACCAAGACCAGCATATTTCTTGCGTGCGTTGGCAAAACCGGCGCAATGCAAGGTTACAGTTTTTAGGCTCGCTTTGTCCGCCGGTTTTTGTTTGGTTTTGTATTTGTCAAACTTGTAAGAACGAAGTTGCGTGCCATAAGCGACCTCAGCAGCAATGTCACCGGCACTCATCTTGGCATCTTTGACCGCATCGACAGCGATTGCCACCGTACCTTTCTTAGCTTGCCTAGTACCGGCGTAAATCCGGCCACCCAATTTTTGCATTTCAAGCTCAGTGATATCTTCTGCTTTGCCCAGCCCGACAACCATAACCCGGTCAAGTTTTGTGCCGGCTGGCGCCATCACGTTCAGCGATTGGCCTTTTTTCCCTTCGAAGCGGCTGGCTTTGATCGCCCGCGTTAAGGCGCCACCCGCCTTTTTATCGAGTTTTACAGCAGCGGCGGAAAGCTTACTGCCGGCAGTGGCGCAGACAACAACAATACCCGTGGCGGGTAATCCTGGTTTGGCAAAGGAAATTTTCATGTGAGCCTCTTATAAGTTAATTGTTCCCAAAAAACATTAAGTTGAATTTAGCCGACAACGCGGCAAAAGAAAGCATTTGTTGAGCTCTAACCGATCAAGCATCTGTCAGGTCGGCTTCAACTTCTTCGACCTCTTCGCGCTTATAGTCGCCAAGCAGCCACAGCAAGCCGCCGGGTAAAGCAAAAACTATATTGATCAGGCCAAATAGGATCGACATCACAAACGCATCACCTTCGGCCACACCGACAAAAGCAAAGGCTGCCACCATCGCGCCTTCCCGCACTCCCCAGCCGGCAATTGAAATCGGCAGGGTGGTGATCAATATCACCGGTGGGATCAGGACCAGACAGTCCAAAACCGAAACCTCAATCGACAAAGATTGCGCAATCAAGTAGGCCGCAAAGGAGATTAATATATTGCCGAGCACGCCTAAAGAAACTGCCTTCAGGGCATAACCTGGCGATAGAAAGAGCTTTTTGGTATCTGTCGCTAAGTGACCTAGCCCTCGCACCACTTTTAAAGATTGTAAACGCTCAGGCAAGCGGTCCAGCAGCATCAAAAATATCAAACCTGATACTGCAATAACCGCCAAGGCAGGAAAGGCATATTTAACCGGATTATCGCCAATGCGCGCCAGCAAAAATGGCTGGGTGATGATGACCAGAAAGATCAGCCCGGTCACCGTCGCGGCGCGCTCCAGCATTACGCCGTTAATCGCGCCCTTCAGGTCAACGCCGGCTTTTCGCGATAAAAACATACGAAAAGCATCACCGCCAATCGCCGAGGGCAGGGTCTGATTAAAAAACATCGAAATATAGAGAATTTTTGCCGCCACCGTAAATGGCAGATGCGCATGTATGGCATTAAGTACGACCTGCCACCGGACCGTGTTATTAAACAACAGTACGACATAAACAACAAAAACGCCCAGCAAATAAATATACTCAATTTCCGTCAATCTCTCGGCGGCTGAACCAATTTCAAAATTCGCCGCGATCAACCAAATCAACAGCGCCGAGATGACAAATTTTACGATGAAATACAGGGTCTTCTTAGTCATGGCCTTCGTTTAGCACGGCAGCTGGGGAAAAAACAAACCCATTTAAAGTCACCCCATTCGCACCGGCTGACGCTTGCGGCCCCAGGTACCGGCCGGGCCATCAAAGACACCCGCGCAGGCTGTGCCGCATTTTTCGCAATGACCATCAGCGGTGAGACTCCAGGTCGAAAGCTCATACCAATCGCGGCCGATCAAGATCTCGCCGCAAGAGTGGCAATAGGTGCTGGAGCCGTCATAATCGTGGATATTGCCGAGATAGACATAGCGCAGCCCGTGCTCGCGGGCGATTTTGCGGGCGCGGTGCAAGGTATCCGGCGGCGTGTTGGCCTTATCGGTCATTTTCCAATCTGGATGAAAGGCGGAAAAATGCAGCGGCACGTCCGGGCCGAGATGCTCCATGATCCAGGCGCATTCCTCATTGAGCTCTTTATCAGAATCATTTTCGCCCGGAATCAGCAAGGTCGTAATCTCAAACCAGACATCTGTTTCATGTTTGAGATATTTAAGCGTCTCCAGCACCTCATCCAAATGCGCCGAACAAAGCTCCATATAAAACTCATCCGTGAAAGCCTTGAGATCAATATTGGCGGCATCAATGTGCTGGTAAAACTCCTGGCGTGGCTCGGGGCAGATATAGCCCGCCGTTACCGCGACCGTTTTGATATCCCGAGCATGGCAGGCCTCGGCC
>JABIIH010000010.1 GCA_018649245.1 Rhodospirillaceae bacterium
GATAAACACGATGCAGAAACGGCGGTCCTGTTTTGGTGCCTTTGAGATCAACCCCATGGCAGCTCGCGCAAAATTTTTCATATAGCATTTTGTTGAGGTTCAAATTCGCTGGTACTGTTGGCGACTTTGCGGCAGCAATTTGTTCTGCATGCGCAGTCGAGTTCGCAAACACAATTCCCATTACCAGCAAAATGAGTACCGCAACAAATTGTTTCATCAACTTCTCTCCGTTAGCTAGTGCATGTGTCCCTTAGATTTCATATGATGCGAAGAATCTTTCCTGTCCTGCCCATGCCGGTGTCCAGGGCTCATCTGTATCTGCTTCATTCTCATATTTTTTGGCCAGTGGCTTTTAATATATGAAATTGCCGCCCAGATCTCATTGTCTTTCAGCACATCGTGAAACGAAGGCATTCTCCCATCAATGAGTTTGCCTGATTTGTCTCGGCTGCCAAGCTCAATCTGCTTGAAGTGCACTTGATCACTGTGGTGCGAGCCATGCCCCTTGGCATCCAATCGCGGCGGCTTTCTTTTGCCAAAATCTTCAGGGTTTTCAGGCCCTTGCAGATTAACGCCGTGACAGGTTGCGCAATTTTCCTGGTAAATCTTTTTGCCCAATTTTACCTGGGCTTGATCACTGATATTAACCGGATGGTTGGCGAAGGAAGGGCTAGCTATTAGTCCAAATGTGAGGACCAACAGCACCGGAACAAAATTACGATGCATGGATACCTACTCAGTTTGAAAATTAATAATATACGATCTATTTAGGGTGTATCTTTAAACGTTCTAGTTCCTGGAAGGTCAAATTACAAATTGGTAATTATTTAGCTGGCTGGCCGTCTGCCACCGGTAGCTCTTCATCTTCTGGTAATCTGGCCCAGCCGAAATCATCAAAAATTGTATAAAGCGCCGGCATCAACAAGAGAATCATGAGCGTTGCCGCGAAAAGACCAAAGGCAAGACTGGTAACTAACGGGATAAGCACTTGCGCTTGCAGACTGGTTTCTGTCAAAAGCGGCAGTAATCCCATAATTGTCGTCGTTGAAGTCAGGAGAATGGCCCTAAAACGCATCCGTGAGGCATGACGTGCGGCTTCTGCAGCAGTGTCGCCGGCACGCCGTTGGATACGGATGAATTCCATCATCAGAATGGCATTATTGACCACCACACCGGCCAGTGAGGCATAGCCGACAATACTTGGCATCGTCATGTCGAGACCGATCAAATAGTGCCCCCAAATCACACCGATCAGCCCCATCGGGATGGCGACCATAACGATGAGCGGCTCAATATAGCTGCGAAACAGAAAACTCAGCAGTAAATAAACGCCGATTAGGCCAAGGCCAAATCCACCGAATACCGAGCCCCGTGTTTTTGCGCCTTCATTGACCTCACCGTGGTAGCTCACTTCGATATCCGGAAACTTTTTGGCAAATTTAGGCAAGTAGGTCGTCGTCATATCCGCTAATATCTCACCAGTATTGCCGAGATTGGTGTCGACATTACCCTGCAGGCTCACCGTTCGTTTGCGGTCGATGCGGTGGATGCGGGCATAGCCGCGCCCACTTTCGAGGATGGCCACCGAATCAAGCGGTATTTGCCCGCCGTCCGGAGCTGTGACGCTGAAATATTCAAGATCGCTCAGGCTGTTTTTATCGTCCTTTGCCAGCCGCACATCGATTTCATAAGACTCCTTGCCAACCTGAATTTCATTTGCGGTTTTACCAAAGAGTGCCGAGCGAAGTTGGGAGGCGATCATCTGCGCATTGAGGCCAAGTGCCGTTGCACCAGCGCGGAGCCGCAACTGAATTTCTGGTTTGCCTGGCCTGAGATCATCTGAAAGATCAATTACCCCGCGATAGGCGCCGAGCCAGCTTTTCATCTCGATCGCTGCCGCCTTGAGTTGGTTTAAATCTTCACCTTTGAGGCGAACGTCAATGGCCCGACCGGCTGGTCCGATGGCGGGTTCGGTAAATTTTAGAGCGACCACATCGGTGAGATCGGTGGAAGTCTTGCGCCACCGGTTCAGTACTTGATCGACATTCAGCGTGCGCTCTTCCGTGCCAAGCAGATCCACCGTAATTGTTGCGATATGGGCTCCGGACTCGTAAGCATCAATATTACTATTAAAAGCGATGTTAATGCTTTTCACCAGAGCTTGGCCGCCCGGCTGCTGAGGTGCAACTTCATCGCTGATTTTGCCAATGGTAGCGGTTAGTTTTGCCACGATTTCGGTCGTGCGTGCCAACGGTGTGCCTTGAGGCATCAGAATGCGCGCCTCGACGACATCGCCTTCAATATCGGGAAAGGCCCGGAATTTGAGCTTGCCACCGGCCATCATGCTGACCGAGGCAATAAAAACCATCACGGCAAGACCGACCGTAAAATAACGCCAATTGATTGCCCAATTCACAACATTGGACAAAATGTGGTCGCGGGCCCAATTGATGCCCGCCTCAAGTTTGAGTCGAAAGGCATTTGGTTTTTTATCCAGATTTTTCTCCAGCGAAGCTTTGATGTGATGAGGCAGGATAAGAAACGCTTCGATCAGGCTTACGCTAAGGGTTATGATCAGAATAATCGGCATCATTTTCAAAATGGCGCCAAGATTACCTTTGATAAAAGCGAGTGAGCCGAAAATACATACCGTCGTTAAAAATGACGAAATGACCCCGGGAGCAACTTGTTTGGTGCCTTCGATGGCAGCTTGCAAAGGAGCCAGACCTTTGACCATGTGGGCGGCGATGTTTTCAGCGATGACGATAGCATCATCAACTAAGAGTCCAATCGCGATCAGCAAACCAACCATGGTGATCAGATCGAATGACAGACCGGCCAAAGACATGACGGCAATGGTGCCCATGAAGGAAACTGGGAAACCCATCGCTACCCAAAACGAGAAACGAATGTTGAAAAACAGCCACAATGTCAAAAAGACCAGTAAAAGTCCTTGGGCGCCATTTTTTACCAGGAGGGATAAGCGGTCCCGGACAATCGATGAAATGTCTCGGGTTACATCAAATGAAACGTCAGGCGGCGCGCGTTGTTTTTCTTTTTGAATAAAGGCCTTAACCGCATCAATAACTTTCAAGGTATCTTCAGTTTTAGTTTTGGATACCTCCAAGATCGCAGCGCGTCTGCCGTTGAAGAGGATGCGGTCTTCGGTTTTCTCAAATAGATCGGTGATTTTGGCGATGGTGCCGAGCCGCACTTCCGCCCCAGAGGCCGCGCCGATAACAATAAGGTCTTGAAATTCCAGTGGATTGTGCCGCTCATCAGAGAAACGGACCAGCACATCATTCTCATCGGTCTCGATTGTGCCAGCCGGTAAATTGACGCTTTGCTGAGCGATGGTGCCCGCAATATCGGACACGCTGATACCGTATTGGCGCATGATTTGGGCTGGCACTTCAATACGGATTTGATGATCTGAAAATCCTTTGATCTTAATCTGCGAGATATTGTCATCTGCCAGCATCTTGTCTTTGAGAATTTCGGCGTAAGCCTTGAGATCAGGAGTTGCCATCGGACCGGTTACAGCGACGGAGGCGACAAAATCGATCTGGCCAAGCTTGCGGATAACCGGGTCCTCGGCCTGGTCAGGAAAGCTATCAATCGCTTCCACTTCGGTTTTGATGTCATTGAGAAAATCATCAAAACTTTTACCTTCAACCATTTTAACCGTTGCAGCACCGCGATTTTCGCGGGCATCGCAGCGGGTTTCTTCAATATTTTTGATACTTTCAACGGCATCTTCGATGCGCTGGCAAATTGCTTCCTCAACTTCTTCTGGTGTCGCACCCGGATAGACGACCAGAATTTCAACGTTCCGTGCCGGAATTTCCGGAAAAGTTTCGCGTTTGATGCTAGAGGCGGAAAAAGCTCCGATCAACAGTAAGCCAATCATTAACAGATTTGAAGCAGTGGGATGGCCAGCGAAATAGCGGATCATTATAAACGATCCTCCCCATTCGCGGCTTCTCGAAGTGATTGCTCAACCCTCTCATCATCAACTGTGCTCAACAACATGCCGTTTATTGCGGGAATAAGGTCACTGACCACCACGCGTTCACCGGCCTTTAGCCCAGACGCCAGAACCGTTAGATTGCCTTGGGAGTAGGCGATTTTAACCGGTTTGATCTCTAGGCGATTGTTTTTGCCGGCTATATAAACTCGACCGTTATGAAGGGCCGAGCGCGGCAATACGATCTTGTCCTTTTGTGGAATGCCGCGAAGTTCAACCTCGACATACATGTTCTTAGTTAGTGGCGGACGGTTGCCATCGATCGACAACTTATAAGGATTGTCGACGGCAACGATAACACCGAGGGTGCGCGTGCGGGGATCCAAGCGGTCACTTACCCGGACAACACGGCCCGGCCAGGAAACATCAAGATTTGCACTACGCAGCCGGACAATTGGCTTGAGGCCCATGATTTGCTCAATATTGGCGGTAGCCGAAGTTACTGAAAAATTCTTCAGCCGTGAGCGATCCAGCAGCCTCGCCATTTTATCGACTGGCAGCTGAGCTGAAACTTCTGAGACGTCGATGCTATCGCCAATAACAAGCGTTTTGCCGAGGCTGGCGAATTGCGCTAATTCAATATTGACCGCAGCGATGCGGGCATCAAAGGGTAGGGTGATGGTTGTTCGTGCCAAATCGAGCTTGGCATTTTTAAGTTTGATTTCCAAAGTTGCACGCTGCGCATTTAGCCGCTCAGCTTCGGCGGGTAGAAGATTTAAACTGTTTTGGAGGCTTTGCATACTTTGGCGGCGGGCGAGCAAGGTGCGTTCTTCCTGGTCGACAGCGGCTTGGCTGACGGCGCGGCGTTTCAGTAACGCTTGCTTGCGTTTGAGGTCTTTTTGGTTGAGGGCCAGGCTACGCCGCTCGATGCCAAGCGATGCCTTGGTGTTTTTCTCACGCGTTTTAAGTTCTGAAATCTGAGCGTTAATCGCGCGTATGTCAGCTTCAATACTTTGCCGGGCAAGTATGTAGTCGGTCGGATCAATTTTTAAAATGACGGTGTCTTTGGATAAGATGGCGCCAGCTTTCAACAGCGGGTGGATTTTTACTATTTTGCCGGCAACCTCGGCGACTGCTTCCCAAACTGTGCCCGGAGTGACATTGCCAAAGCCAAGTGCGCGTGGCACGACCGTCAGCTTCGGAACCGTGATCACCCGAACTTTTTTGGCTACTTCTTGGAGCGTTTCGTGCTGAGGGGCTTGGCGGTTTTTGACTTGGTAGGCCATCAGCGCAACACCGATCAGGATTGGCGGAATAATCAACAGACGCTTTAGTATTTTCTTTTTGTCAAAAGCCATAACTAATTTCCTTCAACAGGTGAGCCC
>JABIIH010000009.1 GCA_018649245.1 Rhodospirillaceae bacterium
CATCTTCGACATAAAGAATTTTATCTAATGTGGTATCCAAGATTGGCTCCTAGTCGGCGGTTAAATCTAAACGCCTTCGGCTTGTTCATCTTCGTCAGTTGCCTCGCCCTCGGCTTGCTCATCTTCGTCTTCTCGCTCTTCTTCCTGCTCTTCTTGTTCCTGTTCATCAGCACCGTAATTGTTACCGGTACCAACCGCGGTCGGCAGCGAATCCAAGGCACCACGGAAAGAATCAGAAATCTCACTGCGTTGATAAATTCGCGGTTCTGTTGGCGCAGCGTTTGAGCTTGCAACATTAGCACCTTGATCCGGTAAATTAAGAATCTGGATGCCAGCGTTATTGGCGATCACAACTTCGCCGACAAAGCCGTCTGATTCTTCCATCAGAACGACCTTCATACCGGCGGGATCTTCACCACTTAAATCAATGCCAACTTGGGTACCACGAATACCAATCGTCGCCACCGGTGTTTTAAGAACCATGGCGTCGGGATCAACTTTGGCAACCTGACCGGACACAAAGGTAAACACACCTTTGAGAACCGACATCGAAATATTGCCTTCCTGGGTGCCTGGATCGTAAACCATTTCATCCAGCACCATGCGGCCGTTTTCGGCCATCGAGAAAGTCGTTTCATCAGCCAGCACGACACCAACGGCACCATTGGCTCCCGATTCCATAACGTCACCCTGGAACACCGGATCACCAACTTGCAGCTCAACCCGCGAACCATCGGCGCGGATAGCTGTTACTGTACCGGTAACACTTTCGACCTGGCCAATTGGCTGGGCATCCGCTGAGGGGGCAGCCTGCGCAAATTGACCTTGCGTTGGAGCGTTAGTTTGGGCCAGACGAATAGCAGTGGAGCCAGCCAATTCGCCGCCTGCGGGAGTGTGAAGATCGGGCGGAGGATCTTGTTCGTAATAATCCTGGATTACGACTTGTTCGCCGCTCGGTGAGGTCAGAACCAGATCTGGTCCAGATGGTTCAAATTTGGCATCACCAAAATTAAAACCTTCCGGCAGCGTTACTGCGTCGCTCGAGCTTGCTTCGATAAGAAATGATTCAGGTGCATTATCACCGCCGCCAACGCCTAAATCTAAGCTGTCGCGACCGCCGGCACCTGTAAGTGTTTCATCAGCCATAACTGGCCCCCTCTAAATAAATCTGATCCAATTATAAAGTTTCTCCCGCTAGATTTGGGATTAAGCTCCACCAGAAAACTTTTAAACCACGAACAATTTTTCGTGTGCAATTGGACAATAGGCATTAACAACCAGTTGTCATACTAGGCAGGTGCCGTAAAGAGTTCTGTGATGGTCATCACAGCTAACCATCTATTTTATTACGGTTTTCCGTAATATTATCCGGGCTTATATTTCAAAATTTATGGATTTTTTTTTAACCCTCGGAAAGGTGACATTTGACATTTCCATATGTGAAACTACGTATGGTATGATGCCCCCTATGCACGGTATGCAGACAATTATCCTGAAACGATTAGCACCATGCAAAACTATTCAAAGATAAAGTTATCGGCTTTAAGAAGGAGCTTTTGACAATTAAAATCCTAAGGAAAATTGGATTTTCTGCCCTTTTGTTGCCGCTCGTGCTGATTGCTCATGCAGCTTCAGCTGACTACAAAGCCGGCATAGAAGCGGTCGCAAAGCTTGATTACAAGAAAGCCTTCAGCGAATTCTCACGCGATGCCAAAAAAGGTCATTCAGCATCTCAGTATAGCCTGGCTTTACTCTTCCATCACGGTCGAGGGCGGGCTGTAAATCTTCGTCTAGCCCGCAGCTGGTATGAAAAAGCTGCCAAGCAAGATCACACGAGCGCCCAAAACAACCTCGCCACGTTATACCGGGACGGGCTGGGCACCAAACAAAATTACGTCAAAGCAGCCTTTTGGTTTCGCAAAGCCTCCAAAAAGCATGCGCTTGCTATGAACAGCCTTGCCCTATTGTATCGCTATGGCCTCGGCGTTAAAAAAAGCAATAAAGAAGCCGTCCTCCTGTTACGTCATGCGGGTGAAAAATCAGGTCATGCCAAATCTCTATACGATCTTGGCCGGTTATATGAAAAAGGCCGGGGCGTTAAAAAAGATCAGAAGGCAGCTTTCACGTTATATCGCCGGGCGGCCTTAAAAAGATATGGCCGCGCTCAATACACTCTTGGATTGCTGTACCATCAAGGCAAGGGGGTTACACGAGATTATGAAAAAGCTATGCGCTGGTATGGCTTTGCCATGGACCAAAATTACGCCTCCGCTTTTTACGGCGCTGGTATCCTGAATCAATTGGGCTTGGGGAGGAAAAAAAATATCAAGGAAGCAATCCGGCTTTATTCTGAAAGTTCCGCTAAAGGGCACCGTATCGCCCCTTATATGATGGGACAATTGCATGAAACCGGTACAGGTGTGCCGAAAAATCGCGCTCTGGCCATAAGATGGTATCGGCTCTCGGCCGAGCGAAATTATGCCAAAGCGGCCGCCCGCCTTGGCAAAATGACGGGACAAAAACCGAAAACAAATAGCTGATTTGTCTGTAAATATAACCATTTTCAAAATCTATCCGATTGACCAGCCCGGCCTAGCCTCTTATTCAACACCCATGATTGATAAACGTGTGGATAATATTGCCGCTGCCCTCGGCGATATCCAGAGCGGCGCGGTAATTTTGAGCAGTGGCTTTGGTGACGCCGGCGCACCGGTCGATCTGCTGGAAGCGCTGATTAATACCGGAGCCGAAAATCTCACCATTGTCTCGAACAATGCCGGAGAAGGAAATTACGGCCTGGCCGCTTTGATCGCTGCTGGAAAAGTATCGCAAATTATTTGCTCCTATCCGATCAGCGCTGGCTCGGTGGTGTTTCAGGACCGCTATCAGGCTGGTGAGGTGGCTCTTGAAGTTGTGCCGCAAGGCACCTTGAGTGAAAGGATGCGCGCCGCTGGGGCCGGCATCGGTGGCTTTTTTACGCCTACCTCGGCTGGTACCGAATTAGGAAAAAGCAAAGAAAACCGGGAAATAAACGGCGTTGAGCATGTGCTTGAATATCCGCTTAAAGGTGACGTAGCTCTCATCCGCGCGACGCAAGCGGATCGCTGGGGTAATATCGTCTACGACAAATCCGCCCGCAATTTTGGCCCGGTAATGGCGATGGCGGCGACACTAACAATTGTACAGGTAGATGAGATCGTTGAGCTTGGCGAGCTTGATCCAGAACTTATTATTACGCCGGGTATTTTTGTTGACCGGGTATTTGTGCATAATGACTAGACCAAAAAGCAAAGTGGAAAATTGATATGACAGCGGTACTCGAAAAAATTGGTTTAACCCGCCCGCAAGTGGCCTGGCGTATTGCCCAGGAAATTGATGATGGCAGCTATGTTAATCTCGGCATCGGCAGCCCTGAGATGGTGGCCAATTATGTTCCCGCCGACCGAGAAATTGTGTTCCACAGCGAGAACGGTATTCTGGGTATGGGCGAGGCTCCAGCAGCGGGTCAAGAAGACGGCAATCTGATTAATGCCGGCAAAAAACCCGTGACACTGTTGCCGGGGGGCAGTTATTTCAGTCATACCGACTCATTTGTGATGATCCGTGGTGGCCATATCGATATCTGTGTTCTCGGCGCTTATCAGGTTGCTGAAAACGGTGACCTCGCCAATTGGGCAACCTTGGATACCTCTAAACCGCCCGGGGTTGGCGGGGCCATGGATTTGGCGGTTGGTGCCAAACAGATATTCGTGATGATGGATCACTGTACCAAAACCGGCAAGCCGAAGTTGATGCAAAATTGCACCTACCCGCTCACTGGCTTCGGCGTGGTTCGCACGGTGTTTACCGATCTGGCCGTTATTGATGTGACTGAGGGTGGTTTTGTCGCGCGTGAAATTACCGCTGGTATTTCCTTTGAAGAATTGCAGGAAAAAACTGCTGCCCCACTGACATTAGCGGAGAATTGGCAAACCTTAACTCCACCTGAACTTTAGAACCGCTGTCTAAGGCGTCATTACGCGGGTTGGTGAGCCCTTAATCCAAGCCTCTATATTTTCGATCATCTGGGCAAAAGCGACCCGGTAGTTATCTTCAACGACATAGCCCAAATGGGGTGTTAGCACCGTGTTCGCCAAGCGGCGGAATGCGTGGTCCAACGGTAAGGGCTCGATATCAAAAACATCCAACCCAGCTCCGCCAATTGCCTTTGTTTCAAGGGCGGTAACAAGTGCAGCTTCATCGATTAGCGGCCCTCGCGACGTATTGATCAGAAAAGCGGTTGGCTTCATCCGTTGGATATCACTCGCTCCAACAATGCCGCGGGACCGGTCACTCAACGGCATATGCAGCGTGATAAAATCCGCCTCGGCAAACAAGTCGTCTTTTGAAACACATTTGACGCCAACTTCGGCGGCGCGTTCAGCGGTTAAATTGGGACTCCAAGCCACCACATTCATTTCAAAAGCCAAACCGATTTTGGCTACCGGCGTGCCGAGCCTGCCGAGCCCGACCACGCCCAACGTGCGTTCTCTTAAACCCATGCCGACCGTGGTTTGCCAGTAGCCACCCTCACGTAGCAGTCGATCTTCCAGCGGGATTTGACGGGCGAGGCTAATAATGAGCCCCCAAGCCAATTCAGGCGTTGGATAGCCGAGCATTTCGGTGCCGCAGACGGTCACTTCATTTGCTGCGGCTGCCGCTACATCAATCGAGAAGTTCCGCATTCCACTGGTCAGCAATAGTTTGAGGTTGGGTAATTGATCGAGCTGTGATTTTAAAAATGGTGTGCGCTCGCGGTTCATCAGGACAATATCAAAATCCTTAAGCCGCGCCGCAATATCGCTTTCATTATCCAGGTGATCGCTAAAGAAAACAAACTCGATTTGATCTTTAAGTTGGTCCCAATCCGCCAAACCCGGCGCAGCACTTTGGTAGTCGTCTAAGATGGCAGCCCGATACATAATATCCCTCACTGTGGTCTAGAACGATATAATAATCAGACAATGTGTTCCGGGCCATCCAAAGTTTCAGCTAAAAAATTGGACCACTTGGTTTTACCTTTTGGCTGTTCGTCACCGTCAATCAATATGGCATCTACATTTTCATTAAAAAAGCACAGCAGGTTTTTTAGTTTTGGCGCTTCTTCAAGTGGCTCTGGATAACTCCAGACAATATCATCAAAAACCTGCCCGCCAGCCTCAACCGACCAATAGCTGGCAATGCCTTTATAGGGACATCGTGTCGTCGTATCCGAGCGTTTTAAAGCTGCCATTCGGATATCATCCATCGGCAAATAATAACGGGTCGGCATGCCGGTCTCAAAAACAAAAGTTGCCTGTGAGCTTTCGGCAATAGTTTCGCCGCCGAGGACGACTTCGACCTTACGACTGCTGCTAATCGCATCAACGCGCTTATAGGGATCACGAGGATGGACGAATATTTCTTCATCCTCTTCAAACCAATGATCCATTTTATTCCAATAAAAAGCGAGATAATCCTTAATACCGGCAGACTCTTCAAAAGGCGTCTCATAACTCCACACCGCATCAGCGACGGTTTCATCACCGTGTGAGATCGACCAATAAGAGGCCTCACCTTTGAAGGGACAAAAAGTACTTTGTTCTGACCTCGACAAATGATCCATGTGCACGTCATTGCGCGGGAAGTAATAGACCGGCACATGATTACTTTCGCGCAATAGTACAGAATTGGCACTGTCAGCTATGGTCTCACTGCCAAACTCAACCCTGACCCGGCGGGGTGATTTTTCAATCTGAACCATATAGCCCGGATGTTTTTCAAAACCTGGAGATTTAGGAAGCGCCATCGTTGAGTTTCTTTCTTATCTGCCACGGTTACTCATATTAAAGACGGCTTGAGGCGCGCCGCCAAGCCTGCAGAAACCTACCCTGGTTCAAAACTCCGTGTTCTCACGGTGTTTAACGGTAATATAATTTCGCTAATTTTTCCGGTGAAACACCAAAATGATACAAGGCATGTATTTTTAACCAGCCCCAGATTATTGCCGGTGCCCGCCGGCCTTCGAACTTCCGTGATGAGGTAATAAGCGCCGGCTCCTCAATACAGCAGGTCGGTCCGGCTTTCTCTAAACGACGGGTAAAATTATAATCCTCCATCAGAGCAAGCGGTTTAATGCCGCCGACCTGGATATAAATACCGCGTCGGACGTAAACGCCTGAATCACCGTAATAGATACCGCGTTTTCTAATCCAGGCATAAAATTTTATCAACCAGCGGCTGAACTCGGTATCACCATCAAACAGGAGCCTGAAATTACCACCGACGCAATCAGGCTCATCGCTAAGATGTTTTTCAATCGCCGCCAAGCCGTCTAGTGGAAAACGGCTATCAGCATGGAGAAAAAGCAATATCTTGCCACAGGCATGATCAGCGCCGGCTTTAAGCTGTTGACCCCTGCCTAGGTCAGAACGAATGATCTTGGCGCCAAATTCCTCGGCAATCCCGATAGTCTCATCATCACTACCACCATCAGCTACGATGATTTCATGACCGTCTTGCTGCGGCGATAAATCTTCTAATAAGGACTTCAAATTGCCGGCTTCATTGAAAGTCGGAATAATGACGGTGATCATCTTAGGCTTGCCTCTATCATTGTGGCCTCACTCGCAGTCACCAGACCAATCTTAACCAGCTGAAATTTCTGCAGCTCCCAGTTTTCGGCGAGATAGTTCGATTTTAAATGTGTCACTAATGCAATCGGAATTGAATAGCGGTTTTCCGTAATCTTTGCACAATCCAGCCATAAGCCAGCAACGTGGGCAAAAATCTCCAAACGTTCTTCAGACGAAATATCCGGCAGATGATCTCGCACATATTTCGTGCCGAAAGCATTGTGGCGCGCTTCATCGACGATCACTTTGGCATTGATGGCGCGAAACAATGGACAGGGCAAACTTCGGGCCAGGCGTTCAAGCAGAGTCAAAGCACCGCCTTCAAATACAATATGAAAGGAAATCATCACTCCCAAGGGTGAACCTAACGTCGAGCCTTGCCAGTCGAGACTCCCCTGCAACGGGTTCTCGATCGCGGGTTCGACTGGCGCTATATCTCCCATCATTCCGATATATCTGGCAAATACTGCTTCGTGCTTTTGCTCATCGGCCAATTGATGGGTAATGAATTGCTGGGCCAGCGGATCATCGATTTCACTGAGCAGACGACGGCAGGCGAGTTGGGTCAGCCGTTCGCCATGATAGATTTGACTGATCGTTTTGATATAAGTCGAGCGGCGGAACCACAGCGGATAACGGAGCGGCAAATCCCAATCGATATCATGTTCGATCGACCATTGATCGGCGGCCTCTTTGGCCAGTAAGGAATCCAATTCCCACCCCTTTTGAATTTCAACTTGTGGGCAGACTTACGCTATTTTGAAATTTGGAACAATTGTGAGTAGGCGCAGATCACATCAAGAAAACGTGACCGCTTGCCTAGTTCTCATACTCTTCATCGGGAAAGTCATCCTCATCAAAATCGTCAGTTTCAACGATTGGCACCCGGTAATCTTCATTGAGCCAATTCGAAAGATCAAGCTGTGAGCAGCGGGTTGAACAGAACGGCCGGAATTTGGGCACGGTCGGTCGATCACAATTGGGGCATTTGCGTTTACCGTTGTTCTTAGGGGGCTTGCTGGTCGCCATCTCTCGTCTCTAAATCAGTTTATCCGCAGATCAAATTGCAGTGCTGAAAATTCAGGTGATTTCTCTAATACGACAACCGGGCCAGTGCGTTCAAGCACGCTTTTCCAAGTCCCTGACATGCCGTTCATCAATAAAAAGTGTAATTCAGCACCGCATTCGACAGTGAGAGACTTGCCGGGATTGCGATCTAGCTGCCGCAATATGGACCGGATCATCGTTAAGACGGTGCTTTCCGGTGAAGTCTCATGGTCGGATTTGATCAGAAAGCGCTGGACTAAACTTTCACCCATCCGCCGCCGGGTCAGTTCCAGATTGCCCAATCGGCTAAAGCCAAAAATATTGCAATTAGCACCATCTCCCGCCAAAGCTTGTGAAAAAATAGATTGAATTTTATCTCTGCTTTCCCGGCGTTTCAGCGGCAACATATCGATAACGATCTGACCGGATAGGTTTCTTAATATCATTTGCCGGGCAATTTCTTGAACTGCCTCGGCATTGACGGCCAGCGCAAATTTTTCAGGATCCCGGTCACGTGTATGCGCACCGCTATCGACATCGATTGCCACCAGCGCTGCGGTTTCCTCGATAATTAATTGCCCGCCCGATGGCAGGCTGACATGAGGTTGCAGCAGATCATCTATTTGCTGATCTAAATCATGAGTTTCCAACATCGCAACTTGATCTTCCGCCAGCTCTAATAGTTCCGACAGCCCCGGCATCATATCAGCACAAATTTCTGCAAACCGGCTCATTGTGGCTCGATCATCGACGACAATGCGTTGCCAAGCCGGGTCCCCTCTATCCATCAGATATTTTGTAATTGCACCCGGTGATTCGTGCACACAAGCCGGCGGCTTCATGGTTTGCAGCGTCGCTTCAATATCCAGCCACAGGTCTGACAATATTTCGGCTTCAGTTCGCAACATTTCAGCCGCGACACCTTGAGCCCGTGTTCGAATAATTAACCCCACGCTCGATTGCGCATATTCACTAAGTGCTTGTTCCAATCTCTGGCGCTCACCTTCATCAGTGATACTTTTTGAAATCGAAATACTGGGCCGCCCGGGCGTTAGCACAATCGTGCGACCCGTAAGATTGAGCCGGGTTGATAATTTAGGCCCCTTCCCTTCAGACGCTTCTCGAGTAACCTGAACCAGAACGGTGTCGCCTTCATTAAAAAGCACCGAGACCGGCTTAGGTTTTTCAGCATTGCGGTCGAAAATTTGACCGTCCGCGGCGGCCAGAAAACCAGACGTGTATTGGCCAATATCGACAAAGGCCGCGTTCAGACCGGCAACAACTTTTTCGATTCTGCCCAAATAGATGTTGTCGAGAATGGTGGCCTCATGATCGCGGGCAATAACTAAATCAACCAATCGGCCATCATCTGTTACCGCTAGCCTCGTCTCGCCAGGTATATGATTGATGAAGACTTCCAAACTCATCACCAGCGCTACGTTAAATCAAAACCGAGACCGCTTAGCATTTGACTGGTCTCAAACAAAGGCAGGCCGACAACATTACTGTAAGAGCCGTTGAGCGAGCGCACAAAACGCGCCGCCAGCCCCTGAATGGCGTAGGCGCCGGCCTTGTCTTGCCACTCATCCGAAGCCAAATAATAATCCAGTTCGGCGCTCGATAATCTTTTAAAAGTCACGGCCGTTTCAACTACCCGGGCACTTGACGCGCCCCCCGGCGCAAAAATGGAAACACCGCCGATGACCCGGTGGCGGCGGCCAGAAAGCAATTTCAGGAAAGCACGGGCATCATCTGAGGTTTCGGCTTTCGGCATTATTCGGCGGCCACAAGCAACGACAGTATCGGCGGCCAAAACATACGCCTCCGGGTGATCCTTAGCGATAGCTGCAACTTTGGCTGCTGCCAGCCGGGCAACCAGCTCGCGAGGTTGCTCGTCTTTAAGCGGAGATTCATCAATTTCGGCCGGTAGAATTTGATCGGGCGTAAGGCCGATTTGGCGCAATAATTCGACCCGCCGGGGCGAAGCTGAAGCTAAAATGAATTCCGGAGAAGGATTATCCGGCATCGGTGAGGCCCTTTGCCAGTTTACGAATAAAAAAGGCGCTTAAATTTTCAAGCGCCATCAACTTATTTAAAGCGAAAGGTAATTCGCCCTTTGCTTAAATCATAGGGAGTCATTTCGACGTTGACCCGATCACCGGCCAGGACTCGAATACGGTGTTTCCGCATTTTACCCGCTGTGTGTGCGAGAATTTCGTGTTCATTGTCGAGCACGACCCGGAACATCGCATTAGGCAGCAATTCGGTAACCGTGCCCTCAAACTCTAATAGTTCTTCTTTAGCCATTTTTCACCTTTGTTTGCGACTTGGCGCAATGAAATAGGGGTTAGAGGCCCATGAGGTCAAGACCTTTTCGAATATTTCGCAAAATTCCGCCATTTCCGTATTTGATAGCCTTAGTCTAGCGGCGGAAATCGCTGTTCAATTTTACCATAAATTTGGTCGCGAATCTGCCGATAGCCGTCGAGCTGAGACTCCCGGCGGCCCCGGATGGCATCAGGATTATGGGTTGGCCAGTACTCAACCTCACATGACATCCAACGTGTCAATTCAACCGCAGAATGCTGCGCTTCCGGCGATAGGGAGACAATGAGATCAAACGACGTATCATCAAGCGTATCAATGGTTTTCGACAAGTGTTTTGAGAGATCGATGTCGATTTCCGTCATCACTTCGATCATATAACCATTTGGCTCGCCAGCCCTGACACCGGCAGAATCGACATAGATACGATCACCGTGGAGGCTTTTTAGAATTCCCTCCGCCATCGCTGAGCGCACCGAATTCATAGTACAAGCGAACAGGACGGCAGCAGGAAGATCACTCATCGATTACTCACCGGATATGCAACACACAGATGAGCGTAAAGAGTTGCCGGGCAGTGTCAAAATCCACTTCGACATGCTCGCCGAGGCGTTCTTTCAGAATTTCGGACCCCTCATTATGGAGACCACGCCGGGCCATATCGATGGCCTCAATCTTTGATGGACTCGCCGCCTTGATGGCATCGTAATAGCTTTCGCAAATCAAAAAGTAGTCCTTGATGACAGAGCGAAAACTCGACAGCGGCAAATTGAATTCAAAAATTTCCAAATCCCCTTCGTCACGCACGTCTACCTGTAGGCGATTTTCAGCCAAACTCAAATAGAGTGAAAACGGACCGAGTTCGCCGTTGGCCGGTGAAAAGAAGTTTTCTTCAAGTAAATCAAAAATCGCTACCGCCCGGTCATGCTCAATTTCCGGGCTGCGGCGGCCCACGGTGCCTTCATCCAGCGATACGTTAACGATACGGCGGCGTTCATCCATGACACTTACTCACCATCCGCCAGCCGAAGCGCAACCGACAAGGCATGCGCATCCAGCCCTTCGGCTTCAGCTAAAGTTACTGTTGCCGGACCAATCGCCTTAATGGACTGCTCGGTTACGCCAAGCAAAGTCGTCCGCTTCATGAAATCCAAGACGCCCAGACCGGAGGAAAAACGCGCTGAACGGCCGGTCGGCAGAACGTGGTTCGGTCCACCGATGTAGTCACCCAGCGCTTCCGGGGTATGACGGCCTAAGAATATCGCCCCAGCATGTGAGATTTTTTCCGCCATCTCTTCCGGTGCCTCGACAGCGAGCTCCAAATGTTCGGGTGCTATGGTATCGATTAACTCAATCGCCTCAGCCATTTCATCAACCGTGATGACGGCGCCAAAATCCTGCCAGCTTTTACCGGCTATTTCGGACCGCGGCAGACTTTGCAGGTGAACGTCAACGGCCTGAACGACAGCTTCGGCAAAATCCGCATCATCGGTAATAAGAATAGCCTGCGCCGAGGTATCGTGCTCGGCTTGTGACAATAGATCGGCAGCTATCCAGCTGGGGTTATTTTGACCATCCGCGACAACCAATATCTCTGATGGACCGGCGATCATATCAATGCCGACGGTGCCAAACACCTGACGCTTGGCGGTGGCGACATAGGCATTGCCGGGACCGACGATTTTATCAACCGGCTTGATACTTGCCGTGCCGAAAGCCAAGGCGGCAACGGCTTGCGCCCCGCCTACACGGTATATTTCGTCAACTTCGGCAATGCTGGCGGCCGCCAGAACCAGCGGATTAATTTCACCGTCCGGTGTCGGCACGACCATCACCAGACGTTTAACGCCCGCGACTTTGGCTGGGATCGCATTCATCAGCACCGAGGATGGGTACGACGCAAGCCCGCCCGGCACATACATCCCAACAGAACTGACGGCGCCCCATTTAAGGCCAAGCCTAACGCCATCCTGGTCTTGATAGCTGAGATTTTCCGGCAACTGTTTTTCGTGGAAGGCGCGAATGCGCGTGGCCGCCAATTGAAGTGCGCCAAGGTGTTCCGGGCTGCAGGTCTTATAGGCCGCGGCTATTTCATCCGGCGATATTTGAACAGTTTCTGCCGTCAGATCAACGCGGTCGAACTTGCTGGTGTATTCAAACAGAGCCTGATCGCCGCGCGCAACGATACCCCCGACGATCTCGGCAACCACAGCCTCAAGGTCGGTCTGAGCTTCGCGCTTGATATTTAGAAAGTTCTGAAAATCTGTGGCGAAGCTGGCGTCTGTTGATTTAAGCCGCCACGGCATCGACGGCCTCACGGAAACGCTCGATCCAATGGGTCATTTCGTC
>JABIIH010000008.1 GCA_018649245.1 Rhodospirillaceae bacterium
AAAGCAAAGCAGAAAGACAAAATACTCATTGAACGCGCCGCGGCTCGTCATTTGCGGGGTAAAATTGCGCAGGTAATCGGGCCGGCTGAACGGCATCGTCTAACCCGCCGTTTGGCTTTGGATCTCACCGATCCGGCTGATCAACGCTACTTTGCCCGCACGCCGTATAAAGGCCGGGTCTGCCCCTACCTAGCCATCCCATCTATTCGTGGTATCGAGCAAAATTTTGCCTTTATTTGGGCGAGCCGGCGGGTGCATTTGGGATTGGAGATTGTCTCAGCACTCAAAGGCGATTCGCTCTGGCAAGGCGATCACTCGACCGATCGCAGTGATGGGGGGCTCCCCTTATCACCTTTTTCATTGGGCTCGGCAGCACTGCGGGCCGGCCGACTGAATAGCGATAAAGACATGTTGCCATCGATGATCGATGATGTTTTCCGCCGAATATTAGTAACTTTGCCAGATACGCGCAGTTATTAGGGAAAATGGCAATTAAGCCGAAGTAATGCTGAGGGTAATCTCTTCAAATTGTTGGGTAGTCTCATTTATTTGGTGAGCTTTTAAATCGGCAAATTTGCCGTCGTTGACGCTTGCGATCAACCAAATAAGTGCCGGTCCATAGGCCATCTTTAAGTCAGTTTCAGAAGGGTTAGGCGGGTGATCCGGGTGTGAGTGATAATGCCCGATTATCTGATCCGAAGCACCACGCAACTCCCGTTCAAGATCAATATGGGTTTGGGGATCAATTTCGAATCGGTCTTTTGCTTGCTCAGCTTTAATATTGAGGCTTGGCACGACGCGGGTGACCATATAGTTGCCAGCCTCAATTAGGCCGACTAGCAAACCGCAGCATTCGGCGGGGTAATCTGCTTCAGCTGCAGCTTGAATTTTTTTGAATTGTTGCTCGTTCAGCCTAATCACGCCAGTCATCTTTGGGTATCTAACTGGATACGGCGAATGACTGCGCCGGTTTCCGCATCCAGGATTAAAATTCGATCAGGTTTAGCTGCAGTGGTAAGGTGAATAATAATTTTACCTTCTGAGACTTCTAAATCACTCACTCTTGAGCCTTGAGGTATCGGAATAGAGATATTTGCTGGTAGGTTGGCCTTAATATTTGCCGGCACCGACTCGCTGCTTTTAAAGAATTTGAAGTTGGGATTATTGGCCTGCTGCACCAACCCGTAGACCAAGAGCGCAAAGCCACCGATTAAAATGACGCTGAGACCCATAACGAGTGAAACTAAGGCCTTGTTTTTTTGCATGTTTTTGGTCCAGTCTTCTCCGCATGAATAATCCTAAGAACGCACAAATCCTTAACGCCACGGTGAAGGATACATTTTCGGGCAGCCGTCTCGACAAGTTCCTGGCCGAAAATTTTGCCGAACATTCGCGCTCTCGTATCAAATCATTGATTGTAGATGGCTATGTTACGACAGCGGGAGCGAAAGTAACGGACCCCTCGCGCCGGGTCAAACCTGGTGAGAAATTTGAGCTTTCCATACCAGCCTTAAAACCGGCCATTCCGGTTGGTCAGAAAATTGATTTGAATATTGTCTACGAAGATCAGGATTTAATTATCATTGATAAACCGGCTGGGCTGGTGGTGCATCCGGCGCCGGGGAATCCTGACCGGACTTTGGTTAATGCGCTGATTGCACATTGTGGTGATAGTCTTTCCGGAATCGGCGGGGAGGCGCGCCCCGGTATTGTGCATCGCTTGGATAAGGACACCAGTGGCCTCATGGTGGCAGCAAAAAATGATATTGCCCATCGGGGTTTGGCGCAGCAATTCTCTGACCATTCGCTTGACCGCGCCTATAAAGCGGTGGTGTGGGGGGTGCCCAAGACCAAGGCCGGTAAGATCGAAGGAAATATTGGCCGCAATCCCCGTAACCGCAAGAAAATGGCGGTGGTAAAGCGCGGCGGCAAACATGCGCTTACGCATTACCAAGTCGAAAAAAGAATTGGCTCGACTAATGAAAAATGGGCCGGTTTGGTCGAGTGCCGGCTGTCGACCGGGCGCACTCATCAGATCCGCGTTCACCTGACCAGCATTGGTCATCCGATCATCGGTGATCCAATTTATGGTTCAAAAGATGCCAAAAAATTGGGAAATAATGTATCAGAAGCGTTTCAAAAGGCGGTTAATAACCTCAATCGGCAAGCCTTACATGCCTTTTTAATAGGTTTTATTCATCCAATTAGCGGTCAGAAGATAAGCTTCGAAAGCCCGCTTCCTAGCGATATTTTGACCCTTCTGTAACGCAAAAAATGCCCTTGTAACATTCGCTTACACTTTCACACACTCCGTATCTGTACCCTGGGGTGCACTCGCGGCATCATTAATTAACGTTTGGTTAACTGTTGATTTGAGGAACAGGCAGTTTTATCGGCCAAATTTTTTTTAAAGGTGGAGTGAATTAAAATGGCAGTACAAACACTAGGTCTAGCAATCTCACCAGAAGCGAACCTTTCCCGCTATCTGCAAGAAATTCGAAAATTTCCGATGTTGAAACCCGAAGAGGAGGTTTCTTTATCGAAGGCGTGGTTGGATAAAGAAGATCACGAATCAGCACATCAAATGGTCAATTCTCATCTTCGTTTAGTGGCAAAAATTGCGATGGGTTATCGTGGTTACGGATTGCCGGTTGGCGAACTGATTTCTGAAGGCAACATTGGCATGATGCAAGCGGTTAAGCGATTTGATCCTGACCGCGGCTTCCGGCTCGCGACCTATGCCATGTGGTGGATTAGAGCCGCCATGCAGGAATATATTCTGCATTCATGGTCATTGGTCAAAATGGGCACCACTGCGTCTCAAAAGAAATTGTTCTTTAACCTACGCAAACTTAAAGCTCAGATGAAAGCGATGGAAGTAGGCGATTTGACGCCAGAACATGTAACTGAAATCGCTGATCGCTTAAATGTGCCGGAAAACGATGTTGTTTCAATGAATCGCCGTATGGCTAAACCTGATAATTCTCTTAATGCGCCATTGCGCGAAGAGGGTGAAGGAGAGTGGCTAGATTGGCTGGTCGATGATACGCAAGATCAAGAACAGTTGCTTGCAGATCGCCAAGAGTTGGATGGTCGCCGTGCCCTGTTAGAATCCGCTATGGGCGGCCTTAAAGACCGTGAGCGTCACATACTTTTCGAACGCCGCCTCAAGGACCAGCCGGCTACTTTGGAGGTGTTGAGCCAGGAATATGGAATTTCTCGCGAGCGGGTCCGCCAAATTGAAGTTCGGGCTTTTGAGAAGCTGCAAAAATCAATGCGTAACGCCGTTATTGAGCAACGTCTTGGCGCATAATTAACCGGCTATACCTCCGTTAGATAAATCGGGCGGCTTGGAAATCGAGGCGCCTGATTTTTTATGTGATATTAATGAAGGTGTTGCTAAGACGGTGCCGGGGGAATTTCGTCTAATTCTTCAATATTTGAAGCTGGCGGTGCTGACGATGGGTTAAGCGCCTGACCGGCTCCATTTTTCTCTCCGCCGGATTGGTCAGCCGGTCGGGGGATAATTTCGTCACCCCATTCTTTTATAAGCTCGCGCTGTCTCGCGCGTAATTGTGCGATGCGGTGTTGAGCAACCACCGCCAATAGCCCATTTACGACTGGCGGTATGGCCATATATAAAAGCCAGCCAAAAGTTGCCGCCGCGTACATGACGATCAGGTCAAATACATTGGTGATAATCTCGAAGGCATGAGCAATATTATTGTTACCTGCCCAAAGCTCAAGCAGAGCCGGGAAAACGCCGGTGATATTCATCGATCCGACACAGAAGGTAGAATATTTCCGCGGTGATTTATCAATAATTAAAGCAACAAGTGTCGGCAATAAACCCAAAAACAACAAAATAACAGATTCGGGAAAGGCAATAATTACAATTGCCAGCATAAAGACCCAAAGCAGTGATTGCATTGACCGCGCTTTACTTGGGGCAACTTGCCTAGGTGCTTTCTCATTAGTTGGTTTTTTTGCCATTAATTTTCCGTTTTAACTTACCAATATTCAGCAGGTTAACCCGCCATAATAATCAATGAAATGATGAAAATCATGATCAGGATCGAGGTCACAGCAGCGACTTGGTTACTGGTCCGGAGTGCCGCTTCAGACCCGGGACCGGTATTTTCTTCTATTCCCAATACCTCCTCTTCAGCTTCTTCAAATTCCTCCAACGCCGCTAAATACTCTAGTTCGTCTTTTTTTCGCGTTACCGGATCATCCAATAAACCTAACAGTTCAGAAAGGTCACCACTGCGGACAATTCTCGGAACATCTGCTTCAATATCGCGCCTGGTTGAACGGCTATGATACAATTTGATCACCGGTCCCATGAGTCCCCCTACCCATTTCGTCAGACCTAGTAGTGTTCCCGTATTCATCCGATCCTGGAGCTCGACCAATAGGCGCAGCATACCAAGAATCTGAAATGTTTCGTCGAGATCTCCAAGCTGGCCTAATTGGGATTCGATACTGCCTTCAGTGCGGGCAGCAATAAAGGCGGCAAGATGTCTATCGACCGGGCTTTTTTTTGTGTCGGCCATTTTTTCCGCAGCATCTAATGTTGGCAGAATTTCTTCGATTACAGAAACATTTTGCATGGCAATCAGCGGACTGCGGCAGGCATGTCCTGGTATAGTCTCGTATAGACAGCGCTCAATGCCGTAGCCTGGGCCAGCTTTTTGTAAATAGCCGCGCAATCGAGTATAAAACTCTAACTCTGAAAATTGGCTGGCGGCAGCGCCGTCAGAGATTTCATACCAGATCCCCGGCACTTGATTTACAATGGATTCAGCATAAGTCTTGATGTTGCCTTCGCGTAAAACTTCCACCCCCAAGGCATAACCAAAACCATCGGTCATATATTTGATATTTTTGAAGGTTATTGGCGCTTTTGGATCCATCAAAATCAGAATACGAGAAAGCAGAAGCTCATCGGCATTCGGATCGGTTTCCGCCAAAGCATCGGCAGTTTCAACGGCAGCAGCAACTGCGGTCGCCATTTCACTATTTTCAAGTCCTCTGGAATACCATTGCTCAATTGAGCCATCTTTGATCAATTTCAGCGCACTTTCCCGCCGATCTGACATCGAATATGCCAGGGTCCGCGGTTGGGTGTGATCAAAGTCGCCGAACCTGAATGGGCGTTGCGATTTTTGGACGGGCGCAGTTTGCGTTGGCGCAACGCGCCGGCCACTTAACCACATATCCAATTCATCAAAGCCCCAGCGTTCGCCCTGATCGTCATTCAGCATACCGCGAATTGGCTCCAGCATGGTGGCAGTCAGGATCGTTTTCCCAACTAAAATCTGGTAACTGTTGGTCGACATTTTTGCCAACAGAAGTTGTTCTTTTGATTTGCCGCGAACGGGATTTTGGCGCTGCAGAAAAAATGCTAATGTCGCGCCTAAAGCATAAATATCTTCTGCTATTGAGCCGATTCCCCGACCGCCTTCATCAGCCATGCCACGTTCAATGGTTTCGAACGCCACGGGTTGATCAAAGCCTGGCGGTGAACTGATGAATTCGCCAAAGACGACTTCTTCGTGGTCGTCGTCGAGAAAGAATATGTTGTCGGGACGAATGCTGCGATGCGTTAATTCACGTTCCTGAAGGCTTTTTAAAGCCCGGATCCCGGTTTCGGCAACTAACCGGAGTGCATCAATTTTTTTATATTCTGGCTCGTGAGGATCTTTAAGCAGAATATCGACATGACCGCCCAGAGGCCGTTCATAAATTAGCGCCAGGCATTTTTGATTTTGGATTTGCCAGTCTATATTGCCATAGGCGGCCAAGGCCAAATTACCGGGCAAATCTATACCTTCAATATCCAACAATTCATCCCATCGAATGGGTAGACCTGGGATGCAGATCAAAGCAAATAATTTAAGTTGCGGTTGCATGCGGTCTTCGGCTTCGAAGGCGCGGGCAGAGGGGGAATCAAGATCTGGCAAGGGGCGACCGGGATAGATATCGTAACGATTTTCAAGGGTTGCCGGCGGCGTCGTATCGGGCGCAGCCTCCGCTTCATCTTCCCATTTCTGTGCCTCGGTTACTTCTGCGGCATCCTCTAATTCTATATCATCTTCCGGTTCTTCCTCGGCCTCAATTACTTCAGCATCTTCAGCCGGTTCGGCCTCCTCGGCAGTTTCCTCTAGCTCATCTTCAGCCGGTTCGGCCTCCTCGGCAGTTTCCTCTAGCTCATCTTCAACCGGTGCAGCCTCATCGGCAGATTTTTCGACGTCATCTTCAGCCAGTGCAGCCTCGTCGGCAGGTTCTTCGATGTCATCTTCTGCCGGTGCATTTTCCGTCTCGTCGTCACTGGCATCACCGTCATCCACTGCGACATCGGCTTCTTCGGGCGAATCGGGTGTTTCAGCACTTTCCAGGTTTTCTGATTCTTCAGGCGTTAGCAGCGCGTCGTCTTCGGTGTCTGCTTCCAGATCGACTGCGGCTTCGGTATCGCCTGGCGTGGCTGGAGATTGCTCGGAATCGGGTTCCGGAGTTGATTCCGGGCCAATATCGGGACGATCTTCTGCGCCATCTTCGGCGCCTAATTCCAGTTCTGTCGACGTATCCGCCATGTTCTCTGATCACTCTTCTAGCATCAGGTCTATGCCGATGCCGGTGTTACATCGGGACCTTTTTCGCGCGCTCATTATAGCGCAATTAGGCAGGATTGCTCCACCTAACACATAAACGGCAAATGCATAGACCTTCTTCCACACAGTTTGTCGCATGGTCAAATTTAAAAATTATTAATCTTCAAACGGGTCTTGCACCAATATTGTGTCATCGCGCTCGGGGCTGGTAGACAGTAAAGCGACCGGCGCTTCAATTAATTCCTCAATGCGCCGGATATATTTAATTGCCGTCGCCGGCAGATCGGCCCAGGAGCGAGCGCCGTAGGTTTCTTCGGACCAGCCTTCTAAGGTCTCATAAACGGGCTCGACTTTCGATTGACCGACAATCGAAGCCGGGAAATGATCAATGCTTTCGCCGTCGATGGTGTAATCTATACAAACTTTCAGCTCGTCAAAGCCGTCCAGCACATCGAGTTTCGTTAGGGCAATACCAGTAATACCGCTGACTTTGACAGCTTGGCGGACCATCACGGCGTCAAACCAGCCACAGCGCCTTTTGCGGCCCGTAACGGTGCCGAATTCATGTCCACGTTCACCGAGTCTTTGACCAATCTCGTTCTCCAGCTCGGTCGGAAAGGGGCCAGAGCCGACCCGTGTGGTATAGGCTTTGGTAATGCCGAGATTGTAGTTGGCGGCTTTGGCGCCTTGACCAGAGCCAACAGTTGCTGCACCGGCGACGGTATTTGATGACGTTACAAAGGGATAGGTGCCGTGATCAATATCGAGCATGGCACCTTGTGCGCCTTCAAATAATATACGCTGGCCATCACGCCGGGCTTCATCTAATTGACGCCAGACAGTTTTGACGAAAGGCAGAATTTTTGGCGCCACTTCAAGTAAGGGTCCGAGAATTTCTTCGCGCGTAATCTCAGCTGAGCCCAACCCGCGCATCAAGGCGTTATGGTGCATCAGCAAGCTATCCACCCGTTCCTCAAGTGTTTCCGGGTCGGCCAAATCGCCAGCTCGCACGGCGCGGCGGCCGACTTTATCTTCGTAAGCCGGGCCGATACCTCGGCCAGTGGTGCCGATTTTTGCACCACCCAAGGCTTCTTCGCGGGCGATATCAAGTTTGGAATGCAGTGGCAAAATGAGTGATACATTTTCGGCGATCGAAAGGTTGTCGGGTGATACGGCAACACCTTGCTCCTTAAGCGTCTCAATTTCCTGCAACAATGCCCACGGGTCCAGCACGACACCGTTGCCAATTACCGACTGTTTACCGGGCCGCACGATACCGGATGGCAACAAACTGAGTTTATAGATCACATTGTCGATTACCAGGGTGTGACCGGCATTATGGCCCCCTTGAAATCTCACCACTACATCAGCTCGCTCGGAGAGCCAATCAACGATCTTACCTTTGCCTTCGTCACCCCATTGGGCGCCAACGACGACTACATTCGCCATAACAACTTTTTCCTTTTATGTATCTGTTAGCGGTACAACTTTGCTGCCATCCCAAACATGTGTGCAGGCTGCATTTTTAGCTGATTCTAGTGGATTGTCATTATTCAGATCGGCGCTAAATTGCTCGACCACTAGCCAGCCTTCAGCACGCAAATCCAGAGCAATTTTCGCGCTACCAGAAGCAACAAAAACCCGATCTTGTGGCGATGGTTCAGGGAGCGCACGTAAAATACTGTCGATGAATAAAGAAACACCTGTCGCCGTCTCATCCGAACCGCTACCACCAGAATTACCGTTGGCATTGTCGGCTAAATAGCGGCCACCGCGACCGATTTCGCCACGGACATCAAGGGCAAAGAATGTGAAAGTGACGCCGGAGTGATATTCATAACCGCGGGTTTCAACCGGATCGATGGTAATCGCCAAATCTGGTGAACGTTCATGGAGACAGTTAATTACTGCCGACATATTTTTTAATTCGGCTTTTGCCTTTTCAGGTAAATCAATTTTATGCAATGTTTTCAACGCATTATCAGCGGGTCCGACAGAATTTAGCAGGCCGCTAAATAGTTCGCTGGCGCGGCTTCCCAATTTTTCACCAAGGCGAACTATGGCAGGCTCATCTTTTAGGTTAAGTGCCGTTTTAAGTTCAAGTTCATCCGCCGAAAGATCAATATCCAGCGCCTCACAAATCGCCGGTACCAAGGTCGGTAGTCCGAGATCAACTGACAAATTCGGCACCCCTAATTCGGTGAGTGCCGCCGCTGCCATTAATACCACCTCGGCATCTGCCTCGGGTGAGTTTGAGCCGATCAATTCAGCGCCAATTTGGCCAAATTGGCGTTTGGGCCTTAGATCAGAACCTTTGACTCGCAAAATCTGGCCCGCATAGCTTAAGCGGAGAGGCCGTGCCACGTCGCTCAAGCGAGTTGAGGCGATCCGGGCAATTTGCAGGGTCATATCAGCCCGCACCCCGAGCATGCGTTGCGATATTGGGTCCATCATGCGGAACGTTTGTTGGCTGGTAGCGGCGCCGCTGCCGCTCAACAAAATATCTTCAAATTCGATCAACGGTGGTTTTACCCGCTCATAGCCGAACTTGGCAAAAGACGCCATGAGGCTTTCGGTGACGCGTGCTTCATGCTCTGCTTCTGGTGGCAGAATATCGGCGAGACCGGCAGGTAAAAGTCCGCGGTGGGTATTGTCGTTCATCAATGCAGAATCCGTTTACAGAAATTCAGCTGAAATTTGCAGGTGTTTATAAAGTTTATTTCAGGCTGTTGCACCATAAATTAGGGAATATTGACAGTTTTTCGGGCGACGGTTTTACCAAAGTGATCCAACAGAATCGGCGTTAAGCGGCGCGCGACCGAAACCGTATCAGTTTGGTGAACCCCGGCAATCGCTTCGCCCTGCCATAATCGCGGGCCATTTTTTTGATCGAGGGTAATTTCCAAGCTAACCTTGGAAAGAATATTTTCGCCTGGCGTTGTGCTCGGATTTAAGACCCCGCCCTTAGAACTGGAAAATAGATTTAAGCGGACTTCGGCATCTTTGCCTTCACTGGAACTGCTTTCCGCCTTGAGCTCCACTGAAGTGTTTCGAGAGCTTGACGACCATTTTCCCAGTGAGCTTTTGCTTTCGAAGGACAAGGTGAATTTTGCCTGGGGAGAAATTTTATAGCCGAGATCGCGTAATTGGGCCTCAATTAGACGGACGGTGTTCATGTTCTCATCAGAATTATCCCACGGCCGAACAACAATCGTTGTCGCACTTGGGATGGGACGAAAGGAAACCGCATTAATGATGCCTTCGTCGGCTGAGGATGACGACGTTGTCGCAATAAAACATAATAAAAACAGTACAATACGATAAACAGCTTGTTGCATGTCACGACTCATTTCCGGCCTTTGAAACATATCTATAATAATCATGAAGCGCTGTCGCAAGAGAGTCAATTCCCGCATCAGCACAGCTTTATCGATTACTACAAATTCGGATGAAGCGGCCGTTCGGGCTGGTTGTGGACATCGAAGTTTAGGAAACTGATCAATAACTGGCTGCCCACTAGTAACGGAAGGGCGGCAATAATTACTGTGCCGGCGGAGGCCGTCGTTCCAGTAACTGTACTGTTGTACCATTCGAGACCACCGAAAATGGCACCAAAAATAATAAAAATCAGACCAATAATCAGCTCAATCGAAGCGATACTAAAATCCCGCAAGAAATAGCTATAGAGAATTCGCCGCAAGAAATTCGCTAAATGCTTGGCAATGAATGGAAACATAACATGGGAAATTTTGAGCGAGCTGGTTTCTTCGCCGTAGATCGCTTGAATAGGCACATCTGCAACGACGGCTCTCGCGATATTAAGTTGAAACAACATATCTGATTCAAAGAAATAATCATTGCTGATTTTATCCAAGGCCAATTCTTGAGCGACCTTGCGGTGAATCGCGGTAAAGCCATTGGTGGGATCGAATATTTTCCAGTAACCACTCGACATTTTAGAGGCGAATGAGAGCACTAGGTTACCAAACAACCTAATACCGGGCATTTTAGCCAGGCCATTTAGACGGTAAAATCGGTTGCCTTTAGCGTAATCCGCTTCGCCGCGCAAAATTGGTTGAACTAAGGTATGGATCATCGCTGGGTCCATTTGACCGTCGCCATCAACTTTCACGATGATATCGGCGCCAAGTTCAAATGCCTTTCGATAACCTGAAATAGTAGCGCCGCCCACGCCCAGGTTTTTTTTATGAATGATAACGTGAATACGTGGGTCTTTAGCGTTTTCGCTAACATGTTCACCAGTTTTATCGGGACAAGCATCATCAATCACAATAATATGATTTATCAGCGTATCGAATTTACTGAGCACTGTCATGATTTGGTGTTTTTCACGATAACACGGGATGACGACAGCTATGCTGACGGCTGCGGAGGTAGGGCTCGTTTCTGAACCGATTTCGGAGTTTAAATCAGACATATTGGAATCATAGTCATGTCGGTAATTTGGTGCAAGCTTATGTACGCGGCGTTGTATCGGAAAAGCGCTATAAAACAAGGTGTTGCATCGTTATATATTCTTATGCAAGGCTTCCATGCGGTAACGTATTTCTAGCATGCTTAATTGGTGGATCAAATATTGAGCGCACCGGAAAAACACGATCTCGCAAGTATCGAAATACTTGCGGATTTGGACGAAAACCAGAGACGGGATTTTGAGAAATCAAGCCGTTGGCGGCGGTTTGCGTCCGATGAACAGATTATCGACCAGCAAAGCGATTCCCGGGATGTCTACTTCATCGCCAGCGGACGTGTTCGAGTAGTTAATTTTACTCTTTCCGGCAAAGAAGTTGCACTCGAGGATCTGGGTGCCGGCCAATATTTCGGTGAGTTGGCAGCAATAGACGGCCGTCCACGGTCTTCTACAGTGGTGGCGCTGGAAGATTCAGATATTGCGAAAATGTCACCGGAACGGTTTCTGGCGGTGATGAAAATGTACCCGGATGTTGCTTTAAAAGTGATGGCCAATTTGGCTGCTGTTATCCGCACTTCAACGGACCGAATTGTTGATCTAACAACATTAGGTGCAAACAATCGGGTGCATGGCGAACTGCTCCGCCAAGCAGCAAGTTCTGCGACGGATGACAATACTGCAACGATTAAGCCCATACCCGTGCATAGTGATATGGCAAGCCGGGCGAGCACGACACGTGAGACAGTGGCGCGGGTACTAAGCGATTTAGCCAAAAAGGGGATCGTTAAGCGAGAGAAGGACTCGCTTGTTATTTGTGATGTAATGGCGCTTGAAGACATGGTGGATGAGGTTCGCGGCTAACCGGCAAATAAAGAGAATTGTAACAAAACTGTTATTTTCCCGATCAAAGCTTGAATATCAAAAAATAATCACAAAATATTACAGATACTGATATTTTTGCTTATAGTAGCGGAAATTATAATCACACCTGGAGCTCGGGTAGGTATGACCAAGACCATCTTAATTGTCGAAGACAATGAATTAAATATGAAGCTGTTCAACGACCTATTGCAGGCGCATGGTTACGATACGCTGCAAACGAAAGACGGCCATGAAGCAGTTGCGATGACCGAAGAGCATCATCCGGATTTAATTTTAATGGATATTCAGTTGCCCAAAATATCCGGTCTTGAGATCACTAAACTGATCAAAGAGAAAGATGAACTGAAAGATATTCCGGTGATTGCCGTGACTGCGTTTGCGATGAAGGGTGACGAAGAGAAAATTATGGAAGGTGGCTGCGATGGCTATATCGCCAAGCCGATATCGGTACCAAATTTTCTGGAAACTGTATCCGGATTTCTCGGCTAACTGCTGCAGCCAAATCTAATCTCAAAAAAACAAAGGACCGTCAAAAGCGGTCCTTAATTATTTGTGCCTAAATCCGCTCAGCGGAGTGTCTTTAAGAGATCAAATTTACTTAATTTTACCTTCTTTAAAGAGCACATGTTTACGGGCAACCGGATCGTACTTACGGAATTCCATTTTTTCCGTTTGGTTGCGCGGATTCTTATTTGTCACATAGTAAAAACCGGTATCAGCAGTGCTGACAAGTTTCACTAAAACTGTTGCTGGCTTCGCCATATTTCAACGTCCGTTTTTTATTCAAATTACCGAAGTGCGGCGCACAATAGCGATCACAGCGCCCCTGTCAAGTTTTAGAACAAGATGTTTGGTTATGATCAATTGCCGATGAAAGCAATCGCCGGGCTAAGAGCTTTAACGCGCTGATAAAGGGCTGCATTTTTAAGCAATTTCTCGGCAATTTGAAGGTCTATGGGATTTCGCCGATTGGTCGCTGGACAAAGTTCTTTTAAGCGCTGGCGTTCCTGTTTCTGTTGGGTTGAAACAGCATGCCAGGCCTGGACCGTCTCGGAATACTGGACCGCGTTTCCTAGAGCTGCCTCGATAATCTGGGCCGCATCCGAATTGTTATTCCGAGTTGCGCAAATAGACGGTGAGACGCCAAGGCCGTGCAGAAAATAGCCTGAGGGAGCCTGAAAGCGTGACCAGGTCAAGGTAATTTCAGCCTTATTGGGTAGGGTGATGACGGTTTGAACCGTGCCTTTACCAAACGAGGTAGAGCCAATTACCAGGGCACGATCATGATCTTGCAATGCTGCGGCAACAATTTCAGACGCACTTGCTGAGCGGCCGTTAATGATAACCACCAGCGGCAAGCCCTGCGCAATATCGCTACCTTTGGCATCATAATCGTGATCGCTCGCCGGATGGCGGCCCCGGGTTGAAATGATGCGCCCATCGACCAAGAAAAGATCGGAAACATTTACCGCCTGTTTCAGCAAACCGCCGGGATTACTGCGCAGATCTAAAATAACGCCTTTGGCCTTGGTATTTGTTTGGCGGCGCGCTTCCTGGAGACCTTGAGCAAGATTTTGCGTAACATGCCGTGCTGTCCGATTGTTAAATCGAGTAACGCGAATGTTTACGATGCCGTTTTTTACCGAATGAGTTGCCGTTACTTCAACGATCCGGTCCCGCTTAATCGAAAGATTAAAGGGCAGGCGAGCTGGCGGACGAAGAATTTTCACTTCAACGATGGAGCCAATTTCCCCCCTTAAAAGTGATCCGGCTGCCTGCCTTTTTAGTTCGGCCAAAGATCTGCCATCGGCATGGGTAATGATGTCTTTTGGTCTCAGGCCTGCTTTGTTGGCAGGTGAGCCGGGAAAGACATGAGTGACAATGACGCCATTTTCAAGCTTTTTGAAACGAATCCCGATACCGCCAAAACCAGATCGCTTCTCCCGATTACGCTTGGCTTGTTCAACACTGGCATAGCGGGAAAAAGCATCCAATTGCGAAAGCGAGCCATCAAAAACGGCTTCATACAATTTTCCTAATTTTGTGCTGCGAATGAGAGCGGCCTGATTTTGAGCATGACGCAGGATTTGCACTGTGAGATTAGCCCAGCCCTCATAATCATTTACTGCAGGCGCTGCATAGCTGCGTGAGGGGAAAATATTTGAGCTCACAATAATACGATTGCCTGAGAGATCAACCTGCAGCGAAGGATCAATCGTGGCTAATCCGCGCAATCCTTCGAGGGCCAACTCAGAAGCTGAAACGGCTTCAATGTAGCGTTCCGAAATATGACGATAGCCAGCGGTAAAAGTCTGGGTCGCTGCAATCGTATCAAAGGTTCCGGATTGGCGGCTCTGCTCTGAAATTGGAGCTGTGCAGGCAGCCAGGAACGCGGCCATCAGCAGAGTGGATAAAAAATTACCCCTCAGAGTGGCCTGGTAAATTGAAAATACGTTGCTCACATATTTTTTCATAATCGCTATTGTCGTCAATTTTTATCACGCCGTCATCTCTTTCTTGTGCGGCGCTGGTGTTTCTGGGCTGGATTATGGCGTTGCTTTTTGACCTTTTTAGGGCGGGAATTACCATTTGATTGGCCCCTAGATTGGTCTAGGCCGGCAATTTCCAGGACCAGAGAGCCTGAAACCGGATTGGCTTCTTTCAACACAACCTCAACCTTCATGCCAAGATGATAGATCTTTTTTGCCCGTGATGCTTTGAGTGCCATGCGTTTTTCATCAAATTCGTAATAGTCATCGGAAAGTGATCTGATCGGCACCAAACCGTCGGCGGCGGTATCGTCCAAGGTAACGAATAGACCAAATTTAGTGACGCCATTTATCGTGCCGCTGAAGGTCTCGCCAATTTTGCCAGCCAGATAGGCGGCGGAAAACCGGTCAACGACATCACGTTCGGCAACGGTGGCCCGGCGCTCGGTGACGCTTAAATGTTCGCCCAATTCTTCGAGATCGAGGGGTTTATCTTCCAACGCGCCTTCACCCAGAGCCAAGCCGGCAATCAACGCACGATGTACGATTAAATCGCTATAGCGGCGGATCGGCGAAGTGAAATGACAGTATCGTCTGAGGGCGAGCCCAAAGTGGCCGACATTTTTGCCGGTGTAAGTCGCTTGAGATTGCGACCTCAAGGTCATTTGGCTGATCGCCTCAGCATAGTCACCGTCACTGGCTTTTTTGAGAATTTGGTTAAAATGTCTCGGCATCAACACCTGCCCCTTGGCCAGTTTAAAGCCGACAGATTTGAGAAAATTCCGGTAACTTTCGAGATTTTTCTCCGGTGGTTCATCATGAATGCGATAGAGACAAGGTTGCTTAGCTTCCTCGAGAGTCGTTGCGGCGGCAACATTGGCGGCGATCATGAATTCTTCAATCAATTTATGGCTGGCATGGCGCAGCCTGGCGCGGACTTCTTGAACCTGGCCGTTTTCATCAAGGATGATTTTCCTCTCCGGCAGATCGAGATCAAGCGGTTCGCGATCAAATCGCTCCCGGCAGAGCGCCTCATAGGCACCGTAGAGCGGTTTGAGGACGTTATCCAGGAGCGGTGCCGTCAATTTGTCAGGTTTACCGTCTATTGCTGCCTGTACTTGATTGTAAGTCAACCTCGCATGGGAATGCATCAGGCCGCGGACAAATTGATGGCGGAGCGCCACACCATCGGCACTGATCCATATGCGGACGGCGAGGCAGGGCCGGTCTTCTTTGGGTTTTAAGGAACACCAGCCATTTGACAGCGCCTCCGGCAGCATGGGCACGACCTGATCCGGGAAATAAACCGAATTTCCACGCTCATGGGCCATTTTATCCAGTTCATCTCCCGGGCGGACATACCAGGCGACATCGGCAATGGCGACAATCAGGTGCCAGCCGCCAGGATTTGTTTTATCGGTATCGGGCTCGGCA
>JABIIH010000167.1 GCA_018649245.1 Rhodospirillaceae bacterium
ACCTTGGCCTTGACGGCATTCAGGATGCCGGCAATGTGATCCGCCTCAAGCATCCAGTTGATCGGGCAGAGAATGCCGGCTGTCACCGCACCCATCATGGCGACAATATTCGCTGGTAGGATAGGAAGTAGAACGGCGACTACGTCCTTCGGGCCAACGCCCAATTGATTGAAAAGATTGGCAGCCTGATGAACCAACGACAAAAATTCCCGGTAGGTTATTAATTCTGCCTCTTCATTCGGGTCACCGGACGGTAGATTATAAAATGCGATTCTTTCCGGTTTGATAGTGGCGCCGCTTTTTACCAGTTCATAGACCGTTCTTTCGCAATTGCGGTCTTCATAAGATGTCTGTTCCAACACCTTGATGTCGTCGATACCTCTGAGTTGCGAAATTGGGGCAGCCATGATCTGAAAGGTGGAAACTATTTTTTAACCGGCGGGTAGCGGCCATCAATGCCACCAAACGGCTTGTCGCGTTTTTCGAGCGCCGCCTTGATGCCTTCTTCCTTGATTGTTTTATTAAATTCGGCGATGGCTTTGCGGTAATGGGCGAGGCTGACATATTCACCTGCGGCTTTGACCGTATGGCTGAAACCCTGGTGGTCAAAGATACGGTTCATCGACGTTTTTGATAGCATCAAAAGCTCCGAATCAATATTAGCGATACGGCGGGCGATCTTAGTGGTTTCCTGGTCCAGCTCGTCATTTGGGAAAACGTAATTCGCGATGCCGTAATCAAGCATCTCTGACGCGGTCAAACTATCGCCGGTCAAGGCCAGCTCTTTGGCTTTCTTCATGCCGACATGCCAAGCGAACATCGAAATTTCTTCACCCGGCGCCATGCTGCGGGCTGGTGGATAGCCTATGCGGGCATCCTCGGCAGCGATCAACAAATCACAGGCCAGCGCAATACCTGAACCGCCACCCAAGCAATGAGCATGCACCTGAGCAATTACCGGCTTCCAATTGTTCCATATCTCCAAGGGAATTTCTATGTGCCCTTGCACCTGGGCACGGCTGTCCCAGACACTTAAACCCAAATCATCGCCCTCATTGTTCATGGTAATTTCGGACCAGTTGCGCTCATCGATATGTTTCGGTGCTTCGCCCATTTCAGCGACATTGTGCCCGGCACAAAAGCAGGGCCCGGCGCCTTTGATGACAATTACCCGCGCCTCCTTATCAAGCTCCGCTTTTTTTAAGGCGTCACTTAATTCCTGCAGCATCGTCCAGTTGAGGGCGTTTCTTATAGCCGGCTGATTTAAAGTGATATGGGCAACCCGGTCGTCTAGGTCATAGAGAATGGTTTCGTAAGTCATGGGTTTACTCTTTAAATGTTGTCGAGGCTTCCATCGTCACGCTGCGGCCAATATCGTCACAATATTGGATCTCAGATCCGTCTGTATCATTTTCTTTCAATATCGATCAGATCTAATTGTAGCGTATATCCTAGAATTGTCCGCCATTACTTTATAATGCGAATCTGCAACAATGAAGAATTAATGGAGCCAATTTAGACGTAGGGCGGTCGGTCGCGGCCATCCGGCGATAATGTGAATACTTCATGGCCATCTGCTGTCACACCAATGGTGTGTTCGAATTGTGCCGACAGCGAGCGGTCTTTGGTTACCGCTGTCCAGCCATCGGCCAGAATTTTTACCTCTGGGCGGCCAATATTAACCATCGGCTCAATGGTAAAGAGCATACCTTCGCGCAGCACGGCTCCCTCACCGGGATTACCAAAATGTAGAATATTCGGCGCGTCATGGAAAATCCGGCCAAGACCATGGCCACAAAAATCACGCACAATCGAATAACGCTGAGGTTCGACAAAACTTTGAATGGCAAAGCCAATATCACCGACCGTGGCACCCGGCTTGACGACTTCGATGCCTTTTAACATAGATTCGTAAGTGATATCGACCAGACGTTTGGCCTTAACACTAACCTCGCCAGCAAAAAACATCCGGCTGGAATCACCATACCAGCCTTCAACAATCGGCGTTACGTCAATATTAATAATGTCGCCTTCGGCCAGCGTTTTATCGCCCGGAATACCATGACAAACAACGTGATTAACCGAGGTGCAAACGGATTTAGGAAAGCCTCGATAATTAAGCGGCGCTGAAATGGCACCATGGTCGGCAATGAACTCTGCACATAAACGGTCAAGCTCTTCGGTTGTCACGCCGGGCTCGACATGGTCCGCGATCATATCAAGCGTTTCAGCTGCCAAACGGCCAGCTTTACGCATCGCTTCGAAATCAGCGGCGGTATGTATTTTTATTGATCTTGCTTCCGCATCCACAGTTGAGTGCTCCTAAAATTGTAGATTTTCCGCTTTTTTAATCCACGATATCAAGTTTACGGTTTATCTTTATTGCTTCCGGTGAGACGCTGCAACCATAACATATCGCTTCAACACCTGCTTTTTTTGCCTTTAGCAACGCTGCCGCATAAGTTGGGTCGATGTCAGCCGCCACAGCAAAGCGATCACAATCTTCTCTTTGGACCAAATACAACATCATTGCGCGCTTTCCATCAGCTACT
Organism: Rhodospirillaceae bacterium; assembly: GCA_018649245.1. Classification (GTDB taxonomy): domain Bacteria; phylum Pseudomonadota; class Alphaproteobacteria; order Rhodospirillales; family UBA2165; genus TMED23. The sequence continues at coordinate 2,553 of JABIIH010000167.1, forward strand.
TGGTCGGATAATTCTTGTAAATGCTTGGCCCCTCTGGCCGTTACAGAATCTGGAAATTCCGCCAAATTCTCATGCTTCTCGCTCATCAAATTTGACCGGGACATGGTCACGCTTTTAATCTCTACATAACAAATAGGGACACCAAGGCTCTCAAGCAATATGTCGATGCGAGAATTTTTGCCGTATTTGACTTCCCGCCGGAGTGTTTCATAGCCCTTCAGCTCAGGTATTAGATCATTTTCAATCGCTTCCTCGACAATTGCGTTCGGTAAACTGGTGTTTAATCCGACCAAGGTATCGCCAAGGCGGATCATCTCCCAGGTGTACTTTAGTTTACGTTTCGGGTTGCGGGCCGGTGATAGCCAAACCTCGGCGCCTTCTTCCAGCAAACTCAACATAGAGCCCGGATTGGCGCAATGAGCAACTACAACATCACCGTTTTCCAATTCAACATCGGTGAGGAAGCGTTTATAGCGTTTGATCAAGGTGCCGCGGATAAGGGGATCGGGAAAATTCATGGTTTAAACACATCCTCTAGATTAACATCACCGGAACCACGCCTTGATGGCTGCTGTTGATTGGGCGCCGGCGCCCAGGCGGTTAGGGTAATCACCTCAAAAGTTGCCGGTACCCGGCCATCAGCGTCGCCAAACATATCCTGATAAATCTCGGCAGCTCTGAGTAATATCGAGCGGCGGGTAAAAGTTTTTTGGCGATTGTGGGTTGCCATTTGCTCTCCCATACCCCTGAGATCAAGCATCAGTTTAAGTGGATTTTCATATGATACGGTCAGCACATCGGTATCTGCCACGGGCAGCGCAAAACCGGCCCGCTGCAACAAGCTGCCAGCATCCCTGATATCGGCGAAGGGTGATATCCGAGGCCTGGCGCCGCCGCTCACTTCGCTTTCAGCCGTGACCAGAGCTTGGCGTAATTCCCTTAAAGTCTCGCCACCAAATAGTGCCGCCAGTAGTAAGCCATCGGGTTTAAGGGCGCGGCGCAGCTGGATAAGCGCGCCCGGCAGATCATTGACCCAATGCAGCGATAAATTTGATATCACCAAATCAAGCACGTCCTCACCGACCGGCAGATATTCTTCATCAGCGAGGAAATTGAGGCCGCTTGTTTGCCGTATCATGGCTTCAGACACATCACATTGAATTAGAGCTTCGATGCCGCCGCGACCAGCCAGCACATTGGCAAGCTGACCGGTGTGACAGCCTAAATCCAAAGCAACCGGAAACGCCCGGCGGATATCGCTCAAGCGGTCCGCCAGCGTCTCGGCAACTTCGTTCAAGAGAAACTCGAATTCAGACAAATTTTCAGCCGCCCGGTCACGATGAAGCCGCACGGCACCGCGATCAAATATTTCAGCTTCATTTTGCTCTTTTTTTGACATTTTCGATATATGCCACAAAAAACCCCCTCTCCCAACGCCATAGTCATTAGAGACGCAATTAGTTTAAGTGGGAGAACGCTGATGGAAACAGCAAAACTGGCGGCTTTTAGAAATCGCGCCTTGGACATACTTTTTCCACCGCAATGTTTATGCTGCCAGGCTTTGGTGGCTGAAACCGGTAGCTTGTGCAGCGATTGCTGGCAAAATATTTCGTTTATCGCCGGCCCCTGCTGTCACGCCTGCGGCTTGCCGTTTGAATTTGAGCTTGGGCCCGAGGCACTTTGTGGGGCCTGCGCTCAGGACCGGCCGGTGTTCAATCGTGCCCGGTCAGTGATGATTTATAACGCAGCCAGCCGCGATCTTATTCTTAGCTTTAAACACGGCGACCGGACCCACGCCGCGGCGGCCTATGCGGGCTGGCTAAAGCGTTCCGGCAGTGATCTAATTAGGCATAGCGATCTCATTCTCCCAGTGCCGCTGCATTGGTCCAGATTGTTCCACCGCCGCTACAATCAGGCTGCTTTATTAGCGATTGAGCTTGGCAAACTTACGGGTCTGCCGGTTGATACCGACAGCCTGATACGCCATAAGAAAACCGCCTCCCAAGGCCATAAATCTCCGAGCCAACGTCTCAGTAATCTGCGCGGCGCGTTCTCTGTTTCAGCGCAATCCGAACAGAAGGTTAAGGATAAGCACGTGCTTTTGATTGACGACGTTCTCACCACCGGTGCCACGGCAAAAGTTTGCGCCAAAACTTTGTTCAACGCCGGTGCCTGCAACGTCGATGTTCTAACCTTAGCGCGCGTGGTCCGGACCGAAACATCCAATATAGTCTCTTCACTAAGTGGTCACGGCTTACTGACAGATATTTGACTGGCTAAATCGAGATAGACGCCTATATATCTCTTTACAGTTCTTAATTTTATCAAGACCAATGAGGAACCACCGTGGCCAAAGTTGAAATTTATACCTCACCGTTCTGCGGATTTTGCTACCGCGCTAAGGGATTACTGGAAAATAAGGGCGTTGATTTTGATGAAATTGACATCACTTTTCATCCCAGCCGCCATTCGGAAATGCTCGGCCGCGCCAATGGTCAGCGCACGGTGCCGCAGATTTTTGTCGATGATAAACATGTCGGTGGCTGCGACGATCTTTATGCCCTCGATTCAAGGGGTGAATTGGATACGATCTTGAGCTAAGCTCAGCCATGTCAAAATTTACCGCTGCCTGCATTCAAAATAATGCGAAGAATAATATTGCAGACAATCTGCCGATTGTGCGGGATTTGGTGCGCCAAGCCGCCGGCTTAAAGGCCGATTTCATCGCCCTGCCGGAATGCGTCAGCCTGCTGGAACCGGATAATGCCGCCCTTCGCGCCAAAGTGCCGGCGGAGCGGGACCATCCGTTTATTCCGATGTATCAGGAAGAAGCGCGCCAATCCGGGGCTTGGATATTGGGCGGCACACTGGCAATCAAAATTAAAGATTCTACCGGCGAAGACAAAATTGCCAACCGGCTATATCTGTTTAACCCCAAGGGCCAGATAACCGCGACCTATGATAAAATTCATATGTTCGATGTCGATCTTGGTGGCGGCGAAAGTTATAAAGAATCGGCGACCTATGCGCCGGGTGATCAGGCTGTGATTGCCGAGTTACCATGGGGTAATCTAGGGCTTTCGATCTGCTATGATATCCGTTTTGCCTATCTTTACCGTGCCTTGGCGCAAGCCGGTGCGGCGATTTTATGTGCGCCGGCGGCTTTTACTAAAATTACCGGCGAAGCTCATTGGCATATCCTGCAACGCGCCCGGGCGATTGAAACCGGCTGCTTTATGATTTCGCCGGGTCTGTGCGGCGTCCATGCCGGGGGCCGGGAAACTTATGGTCATTCGGTGATCATTAATCCCTGGGGTGACGTGCTCGCCGATGGCGGGACCGCTGAGGGTATCATTACGGCGGAAATTGATCTCACGGAGGTTACCGCAGCACGCCAGAAAATCCCAGCCCTCAGCCATGACCGGGAATTTGAGCTAAAGACGCCTGATAGCGCCGCCGATCAAGTTGCATAAATTTAACTGCTATTTCATGACATTCGTTAATTAAGAAAGATGTGAATTGGTGTTAATTTCACGACAGTCGTGAATTAACCTTTTGGCTTTGGCCCACGTTTTTTAGGCCGGCAGGATACGCCATACTGGTTTTCAATTAGCTTTACAAAGTCATCACCCCCCGCAGGATATCCGGTTTTTTCGAGTTCTCGTAACTTTTCCAAATGATCATCAGTCAAGCCTTCTGCCAAAAACTCAGACCACCGCGGCACCATTTCCAGAAGCGGAGTAACTGACACTAATTCATCATCGTAGGCTCTCAGATGCGCGTTAGTACTGCTCCACAAATATTGCGACGGAAGTCCAACCATATTTGCTCTAACGGGATTAAGTTCGACATAACGGGCAGCCATATATAGATGGTTTTCGTCCATGGGAATCGAGCTAAACCGTTGCTCCCATAGGTGTCCGCGCCATTCATTCCGATTGTTAATAAATTTCGCATAACGCTGATGAGCGCGACCAAAGGCCTTGCTGAGACTTGGTTCTGTTTCCGGTACCGCAATTAAATGTACGTGGTTGGGCATAAGACAGTAAGCCCAAATCTCGACGCCATATTGACGACAACAGTTAGCAAGCAAATGCCGGTAATACCTAAAATCTTGTTCGCCAAAGAAAACTTTCTGCCGCCGCGTCCCTCGGTGGGTGACGTGGTGCGGAAATCCTGGAATAACAATGCGTGGCCATTTTGACATACAGTTGCTATGGCGGCACCAGAGGCTATTTTTTTGAAAAAATTGAAATTAATTTCACGACAGTCGTTAATTAAGAAAGATGTGAAAAGGTGTTAATTTCACGACAGTCGTTTAATTATTTACCACGCAGATTTTTTGCACCACCGCCGGTGAAGGTCTTTCGACAAAGCCTTGCTCAAAATCGAGCACGTTCAACTCACCGCCAAAAACATCGAGTAATTCATTTTCCTGCAATAAAAAATCAGGATTATGCGGCCGGCCAAACTCTTCGTTGCCGACCATGAAGGTTTGATAGATCAACACACCGCCCTCGGCCAAAGCCGCCACCAGATCACTAAAAAGCGGGCGGTAGAGATAATTAACGACGACAATGCCAGAAAATTTCCGCCCTTTAAGCGGAATATCACCGCCCCCTTCCAAATCAGCTTCGATGATTTCCAAATTTGGCTCGCCCGCAAGATCAGCCAGCCCGCTGACATCTTTATCCAATGCCAACACGCTAAATCCCTGTTGCAATAAATAGCGGGTATGACGCCCGTTGCCGCAGGCAAGGTCCAGCACCCGTCCGCTTTTGGGAATTAGGGTGCTATGTTTTTGCACAAAGCCAGCGGGATTACTTTGACGCTTAGCTTGCGAATGAGGATCAATGGACATATTTTCTATATATTAACAGAATTATGTAAAAACTGGCTAAAGCTTGGCATTCGATCTAAACTAGGTTAAGTCTCGCGACCCGGCCAATATAATCATTGGCGATTATGCGTACAGAATAAAAATTTGACTAGGGTTTTTCTATGATTCTCTACGATCTCAGATGTTCTCAAGGCCACACCTTTGAAGCTTGGTTCAAAGACAGTGGAACCTTTGATCAGCAGGCCAAATACGGCGACGTCGAATGTCCGACTTGCTCTGATACATCTGTCGAAAAAGCTATCATGGCGCCCCGACTGTCATCTGCAACCCGCAAAAAAGGGTTGGAGCACGATCTGCCGGTAGCGCGCTCCGGCCCCGGTAAAGAACGTGCTTCTGAAGTAGCCCGCGAAATTCTCGACGCGGTCGGCAAGGTTCAAAAACATGTCGAAGATAACTGCGAAAATGTTGGTGAAAATTTCGCCGATGAAGCCCGCGCCATCCATTACGGTGAAGCAGAGGAACGCGGTATCTACGGCAAAGCCACCGAAACCGAAGTTGAAGATCTTGTTGAAGAAGACATTCCGGTCTCGCGTATTCCTTGGAAAAAGCGCAAACTTTCTTAATAGTATTTAGGCCGGTTTCGCTGCCGCGATAAAATAATTCACATCGAGATTTTTAGACAGCGACCAGCCACCTGCGAAATTAAACTGCAGACCGGTTAGGTCAGTCAATTCCAAGCCGTTCGCACGCACGTAATGGCCAAATTCAGACGGTTTAACGAATTTGCGCCAATCATGGGTGCCCGCCGGTACCCAGCCGAAAACATATTCCGCCGCCACTTTCGCCAAGGCTAGTGATTTAACCGTCCGGTTGAGTGTCGCCCCCACCATCAACCCACCCGGCTTTAACAGCGCTGCACAAGCGGTCATAAAGGCATCGACATCGGCAACATGCTCGATCACTTCCATATTTATCAACACGTCGAATGTCACGCCTGCCGCAACCAGTTCTTCCGGCAATATGTTTTGATAAATAATATCAAGACCCATTTGCCTGGCATGGGCCGCTGCAATTTTTATGCTGTCCGGCGTCGCGTCAATACCCGTCACCGCCGCGCCAAGCCGGGTTAAAGGCTCACAAATCAGGCCACCGCCGCAACCAATATCAACAATCGACAACCCTTCAAGCGAACGTACGTTTTCGGGATCACGAGTAAAATGACTACAAAGTTGGTCTCTGATATAAGTCATTCGCAACGGATTGATCTGGTGCAGCGATTTAAAATCACCTGCCGGATTCCACCATTCCTCAGCGAGCCGCGTGAAATTCGCGACTTCTTCTGGCGAAGCCGTACCGCTTTGTTCAGATTTTTCAGCCGATAATGTCATCAATCTTTCATACCTCAAATCTGCCGATAACACACCACATCTCTTGCAAAATGGGCATGAGAAAGAGTATGTATACCGCGCGCCCGGTTAACAGCAATAGAAAGCAGCTGATATTCTGCGAATTTTCTGTTGTTTCTTGAAGTTAATCAAGGTGTTAGGCGCGACCGTCAAAGCCGGGAAACCCGCTGGGGAAGCTGCCGGAAAATCGGTATGGTAAGAGTATAAAATGGCACGAATTGTACAAAAATTCGGCGGCACGTCCGTCGCGGATATTGAGCGTATTAAAAACGCTGCGTTACGCGCCCAAGCGGAATACGAGGCCGGCAATGAAGTTGTCGTCGTTGTTTCCGCAATGGCTGGTGTGACCAACCAATTGGTCGAATATGTCGATCAAATGGGCAGTCTGTTTGATGCCCGCGAATATGACGTTGTGGTCTCATCAGGCGAGCAATCGAACGCCGGATTAATGGCCTTGGCGTTGCAGGATTTAGGCATTCAGGCGCGCTCGTGGCTGGGTTGGCAAATCGCCATCCACACCGACGAAATTCACGGTAAGGCACGCATCACCGGGATTGATACGGCGGAGCTTGAGAAGCGATTGGCTGATGGTGAGATCGCCGTGGTGCCTGGCTTTCAAGGCATTAGCCCAGCCAATCGAGTCACCACGCTCGGGCGCGGCGGTTCTGATCTGACGGCAGTGGCGCTGGCCGGTGCGCTCAAAGCTGATCGTTGTGATATCTATACCGATGTAGATGGTATTTATACCACCGATCCCCGGATCGTCAGCAAAGCTAAAAAACTCGATCGAATAACCTATGAAGAAATGCTGGAGATGGCATCGCTTGGCTCGAAGGTCTTGCAGACCCGCTCGGTTGAACTAGCTATGAATCATCAAGTTCGGGTGCAGGTGCGCTCGAGCTTCGAGGCAACTCCCGGCACCATTGTCGTAAGCGAGGATGAAATTGTGGAACAGCAAGTTGTAAGTGGCATATCGCAAAGCAAAGACGAGGCAAAAATAACTTTGCTCAAAGTTGCCGACCGGCCTGGTGTGGCCGCTGCCATATTCGGCCCTCTGGCGGAGGCTGCGATTAATGTCGATATGATCGTGCAAAATATCTCCGAAGACGGCAAGACCACGGATTTAACCTTTACGGTCGGCACTGCTGATTTGGATTCAGCCGTCGCGGTGTTGGAAAAAAATCAGACGGATATCGGTATTGGTGAGATCCTCGCTGATTCGGATGTGGTTAAAATATCCGTCGTTGGTGTCGGCATGCGCTCTCATGCCGGCGTGGCGCAGAAAATGTTCCTGACCCTCGCCGAAGCCGGCATTAATATCAAAGTGATCTCGACATCTGAGATCAAAGTGAGTGTGCTGGTTGGAGAAGAATATGGTGAAACCGCCATCCGCGCTCTCCATACGGCCTATGGCTTGGACAGCGACTAAATTAGCCGGCGAAAGTGGCGATTAAGGCAAAACAAAGCGGAGCCTGACTGAATATGGCGCGAATACCTACCATGACCGGATCAAGGCGCCTTTTGGCTCGCCTGCGTGATGTGATGGCAGAAGCCGGCACCGCGCAGGAGCATCTCGACCATATTGCTTCAATCATTGCCACCGATTTCGTTGCCGAAGTGTGCTCGGTCTATGTACTGAGGGCGGGTGAAGTATTGGAATTGTTTGCCGCCACTGGTTTAGCTACCGAGGCCGTCCATAATACGCGTTTGAGCATTGGTGAAGGCTTGATTGGCCGCATCGCCGTGCTAGCCCGGCCGCTCGCCTTAGCTGATGCCCAAAGCCATCCAGATTTTGCTTATCGGCCGGAAACCGGCGAAGAAATTTTTCAGAGCTTGGCGGGTGTGCCGATCCTCCGAGGCGGCCGTGTCACTGGCGTGCTGGCTGTGCAAAACAAAACCGGCCGATCCTACACTGAAGAGGAAATTGAGACCTTAGAAACCATCGCCATGGTGATTGCCGAGTTGATCGCCAGTAGCAATTTATTGAGCGAAGAAGAACTGCATGCGGTTGATGGCGTTTCGCTCATGCCGGTTACCATGGAAGGCGTCCGGCTTAATGGCGGCTTGGCCATCGGTGAAGCGGTACGCCACGAACGGCGCATCCAGATATTAAAGTTGGTAGCCGATGATCCAGAGGCTGAACAACGACGGCTCGACCGGGCTGTTGGTGAAATGCATGGCGCCATCGACGAAATGCTCGAAGCCAAGGATGTTGCCGAAGGCGGCGAACATCGCGACATCCTGGAGACCTATAAAATGTTCGCCGAAGATGCCGGCTGGTTGGCCCGCATTAATGAAGCCATTGCCAATGGTCTCACCGCCGAAGCCGCTGTTGAAAAAGTCCGCAATGACACGCGGGCGCGGTTTCGAAGTCAAACTGACCGTTATTTGCGGGAACGCCTGCATGATTTTGACGATCTCGCCCATCGATTATTGCAGCATTTGGTTGGCGTCACGGAAACAACCGAGATCAACAATTTGCCGGAAAACATTATTCTGGTGGCGCGCAATATGGGACCAGCTGAATTATTGGATTATGACCGCTCACGCCTCCGCGGCTTGGTGTTGGAAGAAGGCTCGGCAACCACCCATGTCGCGATTGTCGCCCGGGCCCTCGATATTCCGGTGGTTGGGAAAATGCCGGAAATCCTCGATAAAGTTGAGCGTGGAGACACGGTCATTGTTGACGGCGACAACGCCGAAGTTCACATCCGGCCAGCCGATGATATTCGCCAAGCCTTTGTTGATACCTTAACCGCGCGCGCCCAACGTATCGCCACCTATGCCAGTTTACGGGACGTCCCGGCTGAAACCAAAGACGGCATTCGGGTCGCGCTCCACGTCAATGCCGGACTGCTCGCCGATATGCAAAATATGGCCGAGACCGGTGCTGACGGCATTGGTCTCTACCGGACGGAAATTCCTTTTATGGACAGCCATGATTTCCCGGATGTTGACCGTCAGGCGCAATTATATGAACGCGTGATCGA
>JABIIH010000007.1 GCA_018649245.1 Rhodospirillaceae bacterium
ATAGATTTTGTTCTAAACTTTAATTTTCCGAGCAAAATGCCTGATAATAAATTTTAGCGGCAAGGTACTCACTACCCCAGATCCTAATTATTGATTTTTTTAATTATCAAACTGTAGAATGCTGCAGCAAAGATCAAAACTTCATTGCTATACATTCGAATGTCCGCTCCTGAACCGAAGCGGACATTTGATAATCTATAAAAAGCCAGAATTCCGATGAACAAACTAGCTTGAATGCTCACACAATATTTTTAGTTCCTGCACTAGTAATAATGCCGCTGGCGTCAGACTCGTTCGTTTGCGACGTATGATCCCGAGCTGACGTTGCCATTTTAATTCTTTCACATCCAGAATTGCAAAATCCTCTTTGATACGACTTCTCATGATCATTGGCTCGGGGAAGAATCCGATGGCATCCGTTTCGCGGAGATATTCCATAATAAATTGTACCGAATCAGACTCTACCAGCACGTTAATTTTCTCAATGCCGCATTTCGCTAACATCTCTTCCAATTTCTGGCGGACCGGATCGGACCCTAAGGGCAAAATCCACGGCATTTCTGCCAAAGCGTCTGGCGAAAGCGGGTTTTGATTGCCAAATGGATGCCCCGCTCTCGCAACAATGCTGACAGGGCTATCAATGAGAGACTCCTGAATAAGATCATCATCCGGAGTTTGATCTGACAAAGTAACAACAATAAAGTCGAGATCCCCATGAAGCACCTCGACGATCATGTTTGACATCATGCCTTCTCGAACAATCGCTCGGACGCCAGGACGTTTGTTCTGAAGTTGAGCGATGGCCCGTGGTAGTATGACCGTGCCAAAACTCGGCCTGGCACCAATCCGCACAATTCCTTTGCTAACACCTTGCAATTCGCTCAACTCTGAGCGTGCATGATCTACTTCATTGCGGATAAGCCGCGCATGAGTCGCCAGTGATTCGCCAAACAATGTAGGGGTCATTCCACGTGTGCCGCGATCCAACAGACGAATTTGTAAACTATCTTCAAGCCTGCGAATACTCTTACTCAATCCGGGTTCTGAAATGTTAAGCGCCTCAGCAGCCCGACCGAGCGAGCCCTGCTCAATTACCGCTAGGAAATGTTCGAGTTGTCGTATCTCCATACCCTTAACCTTTGGTTATGACTTTGGTAAAAATAACTAATTGATGGTTTAGGCATGCTCTGTCAACCTCTAGGCAAAATAAGCCCAAAATAATACTGTCCTTAATCTCAATTAACATGGAGGAAAAATGATGATTTCCAAAAAAATTATTGCTCTTGGCTCAGCCATGGCTGCTGCTGTACCCATGGCATTAAGTAGCAATGTAGCTATTGCTGCCTATCCAGAAAAACCAATTAAGTTGGTTATTCCCTATCGCGCAGGCGGTGGCAGCGACTCTCTTGCACGCACTATCCAAGCGGCAATTGAAAAGCACAAAATAATGGCCGTCAAATTAGTGGTAACCAATATTACCGGCGCTGGTGGCGCCGTCGGCATTCGTTCCGTTAAGGATGCGAAACCGGATGGCTATACATTCCTTCAAGTTCATAATGGCTTTCTAGCATTCGCTGCTACCGGACGGGTTAATTTTGGCCCCTCTGCCTTCACCCCCGTTGCGCAGACAACGCAATCCTGCCTGTATCTCGCAGTTGCTGGCTCTACGCCATTCAAGTCATTTGACGATGTTGTAAAGGCGGCAAAGGCTGCTCCTGGAAAATTGAAAGCCTCCGATAGTATTGGCGGTGTCTCTCATTTTCCTTGGGTCATGCTGATGAATGCAACGGGCATGAAAGTCGGTATCGTTCAAGCCGGTGGCACCTCAAAACGCTTTGCAGCCATGAAAGGTGGACATACGCAAATGGCATTTATGTCGCCAGGTTGGATCAAGCGCGGCGGTGACGCCTTGCGCGGTGTCTTGTGGTTGGGACCAACCCGTCACCCTGCTGCTCCAAATATGCCTACCGCCATTGAAAAGGGGTTCAATATTAATGCCTGTTTGAACCGTCGCTTTTGGGCACCAAAAGGTACGGACGCAAAGCGCGTTGCCTATTTCGCAGGTATCCTCGGTAAGGTGATGGCGACGGACGAGTTAAAAGCCTATCACAAGAAACGGTTGGGTTTTATTCGCCTTCTAACGGGTGCAAAACTAAAAGCTGATATTGAAGCGGAGTATAAAACTTTCCAAAAAGTCGCTCCGACAGTTAAAGCTTCGATGAAGAAAAAGTAGAACACGCCAACGAAGCAGTTACTTATGGCAAATAAGGGAGCAATATTTAATATTATTGCTCCCACTTGCCTTGGTTCTTGATTTCATGACAGACCTTAGCAAGAAATTTCCCGTTGGTGATCTGATATTTGCCGCGTTTATGATTGTGTTCGGCACTTCATTTATAGTTGCGAGTTTCAGTTTACCGCCTCCTGCATTGGAACCAGTCGGACCGGCAGCTTTTCCTCAATGGGTCTCTGCCATCCAGATCGTATTGGCACTTATTGTAATTTGGCGTGCGATAACCGGTGAGTACAAGCTCGCCAAGCGGGTGGAATACCGTAAGCGATATGATCTTGCGCTTGTAACCATTTTGCTGATCATTGCCTATTTTAGTGTTCTTCAACTTGAATGGTTGAGCTTTCAATGGGCAACGGCTGGGTTTGTATTTTTCTTAACAGCCTCATTGTTTGATTGGAAATATAGCAAACTCCCAATCGCGCTCGGCCTCGCTTTGATTTTGGGCTTGGGTCTCAAATTTACTTTTACCGAGATTTTATATCTCGATCTGCCGTAAGAGATTTTGATGGAACACCTTCTCACATCCTTTGGGAATTTATTTACCCCGCTACCTTTTTTGTTTCTTTTTACTGGTGTGGTAGTTGGCGTCGTTGTCGGGGCTATTCCGGGCTTGAGTGGCGGTATGGTTATTGCACTTACGTTACCCCTTACCTTTTTGATGGACAGTACTAATGCGCTTATTCTTTTGGTTTCGATGTATGTCGGCTCGACTAGCGGTGGCCTAATCTCAGCAACTTTAATGCGCATGCCAGGAACTCCCGCAGCCATGATGACAATATTGGATGGCTTCCCCATGGCCAAGGCGGGTAAACCCGGGCGCGCTTTAGGTTTTGGAATTTTTGCCAGCTTTATCGGTGGCCTTGTCTCTTGGATTTTTTTAGCAACACTCTCCCCTCCGCTTGCTGAAATTGCAGTCAGGTTTGGTCCTTACGAAATATTCTCAATGACATTGGTGGCCTTGATGTTAATTTCTGCTGTCAGTGCCGGATCGATGATCAAGGGTCTGCTGTCCGGTATGCTCGGGATTGCAGTTTCTATGGTCGGCGTTGATCCAGCATCTGGTGGCCTTCGCCTGACCTTCGACTTAACGGACCTGGAGGCCGGCTTCAGACTTCTACCTGTTATCTTAGGCATGCTGGTCATGAGCCAGGTGATAACCGATGTCGTGAATATTGCGCAACCGATTGAACGTCTCCAAACCAGCTTTCGCAGCATGTTCATGTCTTTAAATGATCTCAAAAAACTCTGGTTCAATTTGTTGCGATCCTCGCTCATCGGCACATGGATCGGCGTCCTTCCCGGCATTGGCGGCACAACGGCGGCAATCGCCTCCTATACGACAGCAAAAACCTTCTCAAAAAATCCTGAGAAATTCGGCACTGGCACAGAGGACGGGATCGTCGCCGCCGAAACCGCTAACAATGCGGCAGTAAACGGCGCGCTGGTCCCGCTCATCACCCTTGGTATTCCGGGCAGCGTAATAGATGTTCTGCTGTTGGGTGCGCTCATCATCCACAACTTAACGCCGGGGCCTTTACTATTCCAACAATCACCTGAGATCGTCTACGGCATTATCGCGGCAGCTCTAATTGCCAATATTGTCATGTTTATTTTTATGCTGGCGGCAACGCCGTTAATTTCAAAGTTGATGTATGTGAATCGTGCTTACCTGATGCCAGCCATCATCGTTTTTTGTGTCATCGGCGCCTTTTCACAAGGCAACCGCTTGTTTGATGTTTGGGTCATGCTGGGCTTCGGTATAGTCGGCTATTTGATGCAAACTGCGAAAGTCTCAACCGGACCTTTTGTCATTGGCTATATTCTGGCTCCAATCGCGGAGGTTCAATTGCGCTCCGGTCTTATGTTTTATGATGCAAGCTATTTGCCCTTGATTACGCGACCAGTTTCATTGGCTTTTCTCGTCATCGCCATCCTGACAATGCTATGGCCATTTCTGAGTAAGTTAAAAATTCGATCAAGCGACGAATGATGCTCGTGGCGCGACCAAATCATCTAAATAAGGAACTTAGAAAATGAAAATAACGAAAGTTGAGGCAACTCCGATAAATGTTCCGATTACCGTGGATGTTCTTGGGCTAAACAAAAATACCAACCTGAGTATCTGTTTGGTCAGAATTGAAACCGATGATGGGCTCGCAGGATTTGGCATCACCGGTATTACCGAAGAGGAAGTGATTACAACAATTGTAAATACAGTTGCCGCTCCGGCTTTAATGGGTGAAGACCCGATCGCAATCGAAAAACTATGGCACAAACTCTATTGGATTTTGGCACCGCGTGGACAAACCGGTTATGCAGCCCATGCGATGGCAGCCATAGACATTGCGTTGTGGGATATCAAGGGCAAAGTAATGAATGAACCTATCTGGCGCCTGCTTGGCGGAGCACGTGACAAAGTGCCGGTCTATGCAACTTTTGGGTATCCTTTCTTTGATCGGGATCAACTCGGTGAAGCAGCAAAATTATGGGTAACGAACGGATTTACCGGATTGAAAATGACTGTCGGTGATGGTGCCACACGGCGCAAGAATGAACGGCTTGTATCGGAAGTAATTAAAGAAGACATCGAGCGTGTCCGTACGGTCAGAGAAGCCATCGGCAACGGCATTGATTTATATGTTGATGGCAATTGTAATCTTGATCCCTTCCATTCAGTCAAGCTAGCGCAGGCGATTGAGCAATATAACATTGCCTTTTTTGAAGAACCAATCACCCAAAACGATGTCCTCCAAATGGCTGACATGCGGCAACGAACGAGCATTCCGTTAGCGTGCGGGCAGAATGAAGGTCTCTCGTTTCGTTTCCGAGATATGATGGTGGCAGGCGCCGTTGATGTGGTTCAACCTAATGTCGTTATCACGGGCGGCTATACCCAATGTGCCAAAATCGGCGGCATGGCCGAGGCTTTCAATGTCGGTTTAGATAATGGTGGTGCCTGGCCTCACTTCAACATGCATCTCCACGCCGGATTGGCGAACGGAGGCTTAATCGAAATGCACTATTTGGCCGTTGAATGTTGCAAAAAAATCTTTGACGGGCTGCCCGAGCCGGACGATGGATGGCTCACCTTATCGGATAAACCCGGTCTTGGTTTTGACATTAACGAAGATGCGGTAAACGAACTTGCAGCCAAACCACTTTCTGGTGGTGGCGGCAAACAATAACTCCATTTCATTCAATATACCCCAGCCGATTTCTTTCAGTACCTCTAGGCCGGGCTCATGTTTTGGTGTGGTTTCTCCCGGTTATATGGTTATGGATTAATTTTTATTCAGGCCAAATTCGCCGCCCGGCATGGGGGCCATACGGGCCATGAACGACATATTCGAGCACATGACGGCCCTGCCAATTTTCCGCGCGGTCGGCGGCGGCAAAACGCGGCTCGAAGCTGTCTTCCTCTTCTTCCATCGAAATAAATTCCCAGAGCACGCCGTGTTTTGGCCAGCCGGCGACAGACAATAATTTCCGTCCTTGAATCATGCCCTGGGTAACTGACAATCTCGGGAAGCGTTCCTGGCGATACCACCTCGCAAGTTCCAAATCATCCTCAGGCGTGACGGTGTTGTAATTGCCCAATTGCATCGCTGGCGGCGCGCCAGTTCCGGAAGGTAGTGCCCGGCATTCTGGACCCGGTACACTTTCCTCTTCAACGAAGATCGCCTCGCGGTAGTTCTCCCGCTGACCAAGCTCAGCCGCAAATTTGGCTTCAAGCGCTTCGATGACGTTATTTTTTTGAAAATAAACACTGACAGTTGGCGCCGCAGTCAAAACAACAAAATCACGACCCGGCGGGACAGCGGGATCATCGGTTTCCATTTTGCGCGGATTGCCCTTACCCTTTGGGGCAACGATGGCATAGTTTCCAACCCAGTTTACGCCGATTTGAGCCTGTAATTCCGGCAAATAAGTACCATGATACCAGTTGATGAAATCATCTCTTTTTGCATCATCGATATCAAACCATTCTGCTCGAATTACATCTGCCAATTGGTGCCCCTTAGGCGGTCAATGCTTCTCCCGAAAATCTCGCCAAAAGGCGACTCCTGCATCATGACCTTCGCCAAAATAACTTTCGAAAAAATCTAAGATTTGATCAACCTCATCTTCATCGGCCAGGGTAAAAAACGTGCTGACCTCGCCGCTGTGATTGTAGGTCTCTTTGATTTCGCTCAGCGCCCATTCCAAGCCCAGCATTTCTTCCTCATCGTCATCAAGTCTCTCCAAACTGGTGACAACATTTTTTTCGAGCGTTAATTCATATCGCGCCAAGATTATTCTCCGTCAATATTCAGTGCCTTAAACTATTCTATCTTATTCGCTGGTCGAATAATATTCCGCATCATCTGGAATTGCCCATTCGGTCGACATCGCCTTCAGCATGGCTTCTGAATATTCTTCATCAAGTTTGACAATCGGATCATGTGACACTTTGATGCCGCCATTGGACCTTCTAAGAACGATATTTTTAAGCCAATTATCATCGTCCTGGTTTGGATGTTCGAGACGGTAAGCACCGCCAAAATAGCCGCCACGGCTCTCGGTGCGTTCCAAGGACGCGGTCCCGAGTAATCGGCATAAGGTGATTTGTCCTTCGGCTTCAATGGCCTGGCGGATTTTGCTTGCAGTCTGTTTGTCGTCTTCACCTTGCGCCGAAATATTTGCGATCAGATTGCTTTCGATATCAGCAATTTCCGAAAAGACATTTTTAATGCCGGCCTCAGAACGGGCGATGTTGAGATTCTCGCCCGCAATTTGGCGAATAATATCCAAGATTTCAGCAGGATCTACGCCGCCTTCCTGCGCGATCCAGTTTGAAAGTTTATTTCGAATGGCATCTATATCAGCAGGACTAATTTCGGTGTGATTGCTCAGTTTGCCAACATAATTAACGGCCTCAAGCGCGCCCAAGGCACCAAAAACCAAACAATCAGACAGGGCAGACCCGCCAAAACGACTGGCCCCATGAGAACCCCCAGTGGCCTCGCCGGCAGCAAAGAATCCCGGCACGTTGGTCTCCCCTTTTTCATTTATCTTAATGCCACCCACCAAATCATGGGGGTAGCAAATGAGTTCGATGGGGTCTTCAAGCAGATCAACTTTACCGCGCTCGGCGAGCTCCCACATCCGTCCATATTTCGGATGATCTTTAAATTCATCATCGACCTCGGAGATATCAAAGATAATGCCACCATGAGGACCACAGCCGCCTTTGAGAATTTCCTCACCGATGCGCCGGGTTAGTTCCTCCATCGTCAATTTGGTCGCCCCGGTCTCCGGATATATTTTAAAGAAAAATTCCTCGCCTTTGTTATTAAGCAGCCTTGCACCTGCCTCATTGATCAGGCCATTTATAAAGCCGGCAAAGACAAACTTCACCTGCAAGGCTTTCGGGAAAACCGGAGTTGGCAAATAATGGCCGAACTCCATGCCGAGCATTTCCGCGCTGGCATCAAAGGCTATCGCGTAGCCTTCACCGGTTGCCGCTCCGACATTGTCACCCACCGGATACATCGCGCCGTAACCGCCCGTGGTCATGATCACGGCTTTCGCATGGATGATATAAAGTCCGCCCGAGCGGTAATTAAAACCCCATGCACCAGACACGGTATCGGCATCTTTAAATATGCCGCCGATAATGGTGTGACTGAGCACGTCTAGTTCGAGCTCCTTGCTTTTTTCCGACAGGCATTTCATCAGGTATTTTCCGGTGGACCAATGATGATGAACCATTCGGGGATAGGTATGACCTTCCCAAGGGCGCTGATTGTATTGCTCATCATCGCGGATGAGATCGAGACCCCAGCTCCGCATTTCCTCGGTCAGATCACAGATTGTCGTTGTCCAGGTCCGCACCATTTTTTCGTTGCAAAGGCCAATGCCATTACGAACGACATCGCCAAAATGAACTTCGGGATTGTCGCGCTCGTCCGAGTGACCAAAAGCTGCGCCATATCCAGCCAAGGCTTTAGTTGAGTTACCGGAAGGGTACGGCCCTTTGGTCGCTACCAAGACATCAGCGCCGGCAAGCTTCGCCTTAATCGCCGCCATGGCGCCGGCAGAACCGGAACCAACGATGAGAATGTCGCATGAAAGATCGGTTGGTGTGATATCCATTTTATTTTTTTCTCCCCATGCGGATTGACGAAAGCATCCGATAATTTTTTATTTTTGCCGTCGAGTTTTCGCTTAATTCGATACCTGCGCCCCCGATCAATGCATTAAAGTATATTAGGTCGTTTGACCAAAGTACACATGAGACGATCCCTCGCCGACAAGGGAATCATCGTCGGACTTTATCATCTCAATAATCCTAACGCCGATGGCACGTGGTCAAGCGACCCGCGTTACAAAATCCCGGCGTAAACAAAGAAGCCTTGCGCGATTCGCGAACCGGATTTAAGTCGGCGGAATCCTTGAAGGCATGCGCGATGCATGGCGCCACAAATGGCTGATCGACAATGGCCCTAAGTGGTTTCCCATGTGGCTGATTGCTTAGACACCCTATATTCCATTAAATATTGAGAATTCCTAGTGTCCGCTTTTGGCCAAAAGAAGACTCTTTGGGACCATGAAATTAGTGCCTGCATTCGGACGTGAAGTGGACATAATGCTACATGTTTCAATGTCGCGGTATTAAGGCGTCATTCAGTCTGTCATTTGGTGAAGAGAGCGAGAACATAGAGACATAAATTTTTGGCAAATTTTGGCACATGCGCTCAATGTTAACGGTTCGTTCTTTTTCGGACCTTCCGCCAAGCATTTGTAGTATAATGAAAAAATTGGTGGAGCCGGACGGAATCGAACCGACGACCTCTACAATGCCATTGTAGCGCTCTCCCAACTGAGCTACGGCCCCACTTTATTTGGGCGCTGCATTAAATTCTAAGCTGGTGCAGCGGCGGGAACATAAGAGAAATGCTCCCTTTTAGGCAAGTCTTAATTGCCAAACCAGCGGCCCATCGACCGCCTTTCTCAGTAATAAATCAAGTATCTTTGGCGTCGCTTGAAGTATCGATATTTTCGATTACGCCAGCCATGTCATCTTCATCGCCACCAATATCAGAAGTATCTTCCATCAATGATTTATCTTGCTCATCGTCGTCATCTTCGACTTCAACTTCAATTTCCTTGATCGCCTCGTCTTCGGTTTTCGGTGCATCATCATTAGCCGGTGTTTCAGCAGCAGGCTTTTCTTCTGCTGGTTTTTCCGGTTCAGCCGCCGCCGCTTTAACCGCCGTACGGCGGGTTTTAGGTTTCACCGCGACATAGGCTTCGTCACATTTCGGGCAGACCGGGTTCTTCTTTTTTAGATCATAAAACTTAGCGCCACAGCTTTGGCAGCTCAGCTTGGTGCCCAAATCTTTTTTTGCTTTCGCCACTCTTTTCTCCTCTTAGATTTATTGCTTTGCTGGAGATTCAAATTCAGAGCGCGCCATGTGCCATGTTCAACCGGTCCTGTCAATAACCGTAGTTGGGCTTTGATCGTATATTAATAAAAAAAGTTTCAGCTATTTTCTTTTGAGCCTACCCCTCGGCGGTCAAAAGTGCTAGAGACCTCAGCATTAATGCCCAAATTCAGCCACTAGGACAGATTAATTGACTTCAATTCGCTCAACTTCTGCGACCGCTATATCCGGCGACATCACCGTACCAGGGGATAAATCAATCTCGCACCGGGCGCTGATGATCGGCGCCTTGGCGGTGGGCGAAACCACCATCACCGGCTTGCTTGAGGGCGAGGACGTGCTGGCGACCGCCCGAGCGATGCAGCAATTGGGCGCTGAGATCGAGCAACAGGATAATGTTTGGCAGGTTTATGGCCGGGGTATTGGCGGCTTGATCGAGCCTTCTGCTGTGCTTGATCTGGGCAATTCCGGTACCGCGGCGAGATTGCTGATGGGGGTTCTGGCAAGCCATGAACTTTCAGCGACATTAACCGGTGACCCATCGCTAAGTTCCCGGCCGATGGAACGAGTAATGGGACCTTTGCGCAATATTGGCGCTGAATTTGTCGCCAGATCCGGCGGCAAGCTGCCGATCACGATTACCGGCACCGGCATGGCCCTGCCGGGTGACGAAACCCTTAAAGTCGCCTCGGCCCAGGTTAAATCAGCGATCTTGCTGGCCGGCCTCAATGCTCAAGGCAACACCATAGTCGTTGAACCCCAGCCGAGCCGCGATCACACCGAAAAAATGCTGAGCTTTTTTGGCGCCGATATCTCAGTCGAGGAAATAGCTGATGGCGCGCGCAGAATAACTTTAATCGGCCAGCCCGAAATTACCGGTCAGGATATTGCCGTGCCGGGCGATATTTCTTCCGCAGCGTTTCCAATTGTCGCTGCGCTGATTACACCGGGCTCTGATCTCACGATTGAGAATGTCGGCATTAATCCGCTCAGGGCCGGTGTGCTGGCAAGCTTACAGGAGATGGGGGCGGAAATTGAAATATTAAATGAGCGCGACACCGCCGGTGAACCGATTGCCGATCTTCATGTCCGCGCCAGTGAGCTAACCGGCGCCACCATCCCGGCAGACCGTGCTCCCAGCATGATCGATGAATATCCCATTCTTGCCGTTGCTGCTGCTTGTGCTAAAGGCACCAGCGTATTTGAAGGCATCGGCGAATTGCAGGTTAAAGAATCTGACCGCCTAGCAGCCATGGCATCCGGCCTCAAGGAGTGCGGCGTAGAAACCGAGGCGACCCAGGATACGCTGACCGTTCACGGCACCGGCGCAGCTCCCCAGGGTGGCGTCACGATCGCCAGCCGCCTCGATCACCGCATCGCGATGTCTTATCTGGTATTGGGCATGGCGAGCCAGAAAACGATCACCGTCGATGATGGCGGGCCGATTGAAACCAGCTTTCCGGGCTTTTTAGACCTCATGAATGGTCTGGGCGCCGATATGGAAGAAGCTAAACAATGATTATCGCGGTTGATGGCCCGGCGGCGTCTGGCAAAGGCACTCTGACCCGAAAACTTGCCGAGCATTTCAATCTGGCGCGCCTTGATACCGGCATGATTTACCGGGCTGTTGGACTAAAAGCCCTCGAAATCGGCGATCCAGCGGATGAAAATGTGGCGGTCGAGGCGGCGCGATCCTTGGCCTTCGACGATCTGGATCAAGCAGGTTTGCGCGATGAGGCAGCCGGCAAGGCCGCATCCCAGGTTGCCGCCATTCCGGCCGTGCGTGATATCCTCTTGAAATTCCAGCGTAATTTCGCAACAAACCCGCCAAATAACAAAAATGGCCCAGTAAACGGAGCAGTTTTGGATGGCCGCGACATCGGCACCGTGGTCTGTCCCGATGCGCCTTATAAATTGTTCATTTCAGCCTCATCCGAAGTGCGGGCAGAAAGGCGTTATAAAGAGTTGCAAGAGCGGGGCGAGGAAGCTATACGTAGCGCCATTCTGAGGGATATTATCGACCGGGATGAGCGAGATCGCTCAAGAACGGTGGCGCCCCTGGAGCCGGCCACAGACGCTGAGATTATTGATACCAGTGATATGGACGCGGACGCGGTGTTTGCCGCAGCGCTGAATTTTATATCTTCTCAAAGCTAATACCGCTACAGAACCAAAAAATTACCACTTCGGTGGCCCTTTGGTTTTGGTGTTTGAACCCCGCAATACTTTGAAATCGGAGATTGCGGATTTGTTGTGATCAAGACCGCTGGAACCAACCAGCCGGCCTGAAATCGAAATCGAATATGAGGAATACCAGAAATGGCTGATGTAGAAACCAACCAAGAAGAACTACCCCCCCTTACAAATGAAAATTTTGCCGATCTTTTAGAAGAGTCATTCAAAGAGGAAGACCGTCTCCAAGGTCGCGTCGTCAACGGCACCATCTTGTCGATTGAAAACGATATCGTGGTTATCGATGTCGGTTTGAAGTCCGAAGGCGCTGTTTCAGTTAAAGAATTCGCCGAGCCAGGCGGCGATGTAACCATCAGCGCCGGCGATAAAATCGATGTTTTCGTCGAGCGCTATGAAGGCCGTGACGGCACCGTTATGCTGAGCCGCGATAAAGCGCGCCGCGAAGAAGCCTGGACCGTCTTGGAAAAAGCTTTCGAAGCCGAAGAACGCGTTAGTGGCGTTATCTTTGGCCGCGTCAAAGGTGGCTTTACCGTCGATCTTTCCGGTGCTGTGGCCTTCCTGCCGGGCAGTCAGGTCGATATTCGGCCAATCCGTGACGTCAACCCGCTGATGGGCAACCCGCAGCCGTTCCAAATCCTGAAAATGGATCGTAGCCGCGGCAACATCGTGGTTTCCCGCCGTGCCGTGCTGGAAGAAACCCGGGCCGAAGAACGCACCGAGTTGATCTCCAACCTGACCGAAGGTCAGGTGCTTGAAGGTGTGGTTAAAAACATCACCGATTACGGCGCTTTCGTCGATCTCGGCGGTGTCGACGGCTTGTTGCACGTTACCGATATTGCCTGGAAACGTATCAACCACCCCTCCGAAGCCCTGCAGGTTGGCGAAACCGTCAACGTTCAGGTGATCCGCTTCAATGCTGAAAACCAGCGTATTTCGCTCGGTATGAAACAGCTTGAATCTGATCCGTGGGAAGGCGCCGAAGCCAAATACCCGATCGAAACCAAATTCAATGGCCGGGTTACCAACATCACTGATTACGGTGCATTTGTTGAATTAGAAGCCGGCATTGAAGGTTTGGTTCATGTTTCCGAAATGAGCTGGACTAAGAAAAATGTTCATCCTGGCAAAATCGTCTCCACCAGCCAGGAAGTCGAAGTTATGGTCTTGGATGTTGATCCTTCCAAACGCCGGATCAGTCTTGGCCTCAAACAATGCACCGCCAACCCTTGGATCGACTTTACCGAAAAATACAAAGTCGCCAATGAGCTTGAAGGTGAGATTAAAAACATCACCGAGTTTGGTCTGTTCGTCGGCCTGACCGAGGAAATTGATGGCATGGTTCACATGTCCGATCTGGATTGGGTTAAATCCGGTGAGGAAGCCATCGCTGATTACACCAAAGGCGATACCATCAAAGTGAAAATCCTTGATATCGATATCGAAAAAGAACGCATCAGCCTTGGTGTTAAACAGCTGACCGACGATCCGGTTGCTGGTGGCATCGACAAGCTGAAAAAAGGCGACATCGTTACCTGTAAAATCACCAAAGTTGTCGATAACGGCATCGAAATTACCGTTAATGATGACGTACCCGGCTTTATCCGCCGTGGTGATTTGTCGCGTGATCGTTCGGAACAACGCCCTGACCGCTTTGCCGCTGGTGAAGTTGTCGACGCTCTGGTGACCTCAGTCGATAAAAGCTCGCGCAAAGTTAATCTGTCGATCAAAGCCCGCGAGGTTCAAGAAGAGAAAATCGCCATGGCTGAATTTGGTTCATCCGATTCCGGCGCATCGCTGGGTGATATTTTGGGCGCGGCTTTGAAAGAACGCAGTTCGGCTGCCGAAGATGCACCTGAAGAAGAAGCGGCTCCTGAAGAAGCTCCGGCTGAAGCGGCTGCTCCTGAAGAGGCTGCTGCTGAAGAGGCTGCTCCTGAAGAAGCGCCTGCTGAAGAGGCTGCTGCGGAAGAAGTAGCTGAGGAAAAACCGGCCAAAGAAACTGCCAAGAAAAAAACTCCGGCTAAGAAAAAAGCGCCGGCTAAGAAAAAAGCCGCTGCCGCTAAGAAAAAAACGGCCGCCAAGAAAAAAGCACCAGCTAAGAAAAAAGCTGCCGCTAAAAAAGGTAATGACAAATAATTAGTCTTTTTCATCTAATCTATTTAAAATTATACCTGGGTGGATAAACACGTCCCCCAGGTATTTTTTTGGGATTTTTTTGTTAGCCGAGTTTGGACTAAATTAAAATGAATATGGATTTAGACACGCTGCTTGATCGAAGACGCCTCAAACGCCGCCTTACCTTCTGGCGAATTGCGGCAATCGTCGCGGTGGCTGTAGTGGTAATTTTCGCCGCCGGTCGTTTCAATAGTTTTGGTGGCCGTGATCACATTGCCATTTTGGATGTCGAAAACATAATCGTCGATGATCCCGACCGCAATGAAGCGTTGCAGCGCATTGCCAACGATGCCAGCGTCAAGGCTCTGCTGGTTCATATTAACAGTCCTGGTGGCACGGTGGTCGGTGGTGAAGCACTTTATCTCAATCTCCGCAAAGTGGCCGAAAAGAAACCGGTGGTTGCGGTGATGGCCGATCTGGCAACGTCGGCTGGCTATATGACAGCGATTGCGGCAGACCAAATATTTGCCCGCCGCTCAACCGTAACGGGCTCAATCGGCGTTATCATGCAGACCACCGACATTACCGGTTTGCTTGAAAAAATCGGCATCAAACCGGAATCAATAAAAAGTGCACCGCTCAAGGCCCAGCCAAATCCGCTGGAACCAATGAGTGAAAAAGCCCGGGCAGCGGCGCAGAGCGTGGTTTCGGATATGTTCGCCATGTTTGTCGATATGGTGACGGAACGCCGCAATATGGACCGCGCAACCGTCACAAAACTCGCGGATGGCCGAGTCTATACCGGTCGTCAGGCTCTCGAAAATGGCCTGATTGATGCGCTGGGCGGTGAGAAAGAAGCGCTTGATTGGCTTAGCTCAGTCAAAAAAATTAGCAAAACATTGCCAAAACGAGCGCTTAGAATCCGCCGCGAAGACAATTTTTTACGTAAAACGCTTGAAGATGTATTTGGAAAAACATTGATTTCTGAACGACTTAGACTTGACGGCTTGATCTCCCTTTGGCACCCTAACCTACAGTAAAGACACAATTTTATAGAATAAGGCGCATTTGAAACATTTTGATTTCTTCGGCGCTGATAAAATGAACCAGTGGACTAAAATTTGACGGGGTTGAATCTTGCCGAGGAGGGCAGGACGACAATGACAAAATCAGAGCTCATTGCCTATTTGGCGGAAGAAAATCCACATCTGTATCAACGCGACGTTGAACGGATCGTCACCACAATCTTTGATGAAATTGCCTCTGCGCTCTCTCGAGGTGACCGGGTTGAATTGCGCGGATTTGGCGCCTTCTCCGTCAAACAACGTGATGCCCGCATTGGCCGCAACCCGAGAACCGGTGAAGCAGTCCAAGTCGATGCCAAACGCGTACCCTATTTTAAAACCGGTAAGCAATTACGCGATAAATTAAACAATAATTAGAATTCTCTAATTCTATAGTCTGATTATAAAATTATCAGACAAGTGGAGTAGCCCGCCTTGAAACGTATTTTGACCTGGCTTGCCATGATTGTGGTAGGTGTCGTCGTTGTGGTTTTTTCAATATCCAACCGCGGTTTGGTGACCCTCGATTTTTGGCCGCTGCCGGTTTTACAGGATGTACCGGTTTATATTCCGGTTATGATCGCCGGATTTTTAGGTTTTTTATTTGGCGGCACCATTGCCTGGTTTTCCGCCGGCGGCACCCGCAGTAAGGCCCGCAAAGCATCTCGCCGGGCCTCTAGTCTCGAAAAGGATTTAACCGTCCTGCAACAGAAAATTGACGAGCTCGACGCCAAACGGAAACAGACGAGCCTAAACTCATAAACATATTTTTTTCCGGCTTTTCTGGTGATCTTCCGATGAAGCCTGTATAAGAGGCAAAATTCAGGAGCAGATCGTCAATGACTTCAAATCAACAACCACATGAACGTATTTTTATTCCGCTCGATACGCCGTATTTAGACCGCGCGCTTGAAATTGCCACTAGTCTCAAAGGCTTGGTCGGCGGGGTTAAGATCGGCAAAGAATTTTTTACGGCCTTGGGGCCGGAAGGCGTGGCGAAGATTACCGAGCTTGGCATGCCGTTATTTGCCGATCTAAAGTTTCACGATATCCCCAATACGGTCGCCGGAGCCGTCCGCTCAGCCGTCCATCTCAAACCCATCATTCTAAATGTTCATGCCCAGGGCGGCCGGGCAATGCTTGAAGCTGCCTGCGATGCTGCGGCCGAAGAAGCCGCCAAGATCGGTGTCACGGTGCCGCTGATTTTAGGCGTCACGGTGCTGACCTCGCTCGATGATGACGACCTTTCGGATATCGGCGTCAGCGACACCACGCTCGATCAGGTCAAACGCCTGGCCGCGTTATCGCAAGAGTGCGGCTTGGATGGAGTGGTGTGTTCGGCTGCCGAGATAGAAGCCTTGCGCGAAATCTGCGGCCCGGAATTTAAACTTTTAACGCCGGGAATTCGGCCTGAATGGGCGGCGGCGGGGGATCAAAAACGCATCGTTACGCCGGGTGAGGCGATCAAACGCGGGGCTGACTATTTGGTGATTGGCCGCCCGATTTACGGTGCCGATGATCCAGCCGAGGCGGCTAAAAAAATTGCCACCGAAATTGAAGAAGAATTAGGGTAGCGTGTCCATTGAGGTCAAAATATGTGGCCTTGATCGGGCAGAGAGCGTCGATACGGCGGTGAGTTTTGGTGCGGATTATGTCGGCTTTGTCTTTTATCCGCCCTCACCCCGCAATCTCTCAGCAGCAGACGCGGCTCCCCTAATTGCGCGCGTGCCGGAAACAGTCTCCCGGGTCGGTTTGTTTGTTGATCCGACCGATGCCGAGATCGAAGCCGTGCTCGAAAAATCCGAGCTTGATCTCATCCAATTGCATGGCGCTGAAACACCGGCGCGGCTGCAGGAGATCAAACAACTGACCAGTGTCCCCGCTATGAAAGTGATTAAGCTTGCAAGCCAAGATGACCTTGCGGGAGCTGTTGAATATTATGACAGCGCTGATCGTTTGCTGTTCGATGCCAAGCCTCCTACCGAGATGACAAACGCGTTGCCGGGTGGCAATGCGCTGGTGTTTGACTGGGAGCTGTTGCGCGATGCCAAAATTCCGCTGCCCTGGATGCTGGCCGGCGGCTTAACCTCAGAAAACCTCGCCGAAGCCGTTGCGATCAGCGGTGCGATAGCTATCGATGTCTCCTCCGGTGTCGAAGACTCACCTGGGGTTAAAAACCTAACGCGCATTGAGGAATTTTTAACAGCGGCAAAAAGTTGATAAATTTATTGTCTCCCGAGAGACTTTAATTCGCGCATTATTTCTAACCAATTGCAATTCTTAGGCAATCAGGTAAAACCATCACCGATATGAGCAAGCTCAACACATATAAAGATGGTCCGGGTGAAGATGGTCATTTTGGCCTCTTCGGTGGCCGCTATGTTGCCGAAACACTGATGCCGCTGATCCTGGAGGTCGAGCAGGCCTATAATGACGCCAAAGACAATGACGCTTTTCAAACCGAGCTACGCGGCTATCTTAAAAACTACGTTGGCCGGCCCTCGCCGCTTTATTTTGCCGAGCGCCTGAGTAACAAATTAGATGGCGCAAAGATTTATTTTAAGCGGGAAGACCTCAACCACACCGGGGCGCATAAAGTAAACAACTGCCTGGGCCAGATTTTGCTCGCCCGCCAGATGGGCAAAAACCGGGTGATTGCCGAGACCGGTGCGGGCATGCATGGTGTCGCCACCGCCACCGTCTGCGCGCTGTTTGATATTCCCTGCACAATTTATATGGGCACCACCGATATCGACCGCCAAGCGCCGAACGTGTCGCGGATGGAAATGCTGGGGGCTGAGATTATCCCGGTCACGTCGGGCACCGGCACCTTGAAAGACGCTATGAATGATGCGCTCAGAGATTGGGTCGCCAATGTCGAGACCACATATTATTTGATCGGCACGGTGGCTGGCCCCCATCCCTACCCCGCCATGGTGAGAGATTTTCAGTCAGTGATCGGTGAAGAAACCCGCGCCCAAATCATGGAACATGAGGGCCGTCTGCCGGATAGTCTCATCGCCTGCATCGGCGGTGGTTCCAATGCGATGGGATTGTTTTATCCGTTCCTTGACGATGAGGTGCGCATTATTGCGGTTGAAGCTTCCGGCGAAGGCATTGAGACCGGCAAGCATGCGGCGTCGCTTAATGCAGGAGCTCCCGGCGTGCTGCATGGCAACCGCACGTTTCTTTTGCAAAACGATGACGGCCAGATTATTGATGCTCATTCGGTTTCCGCCGGGCTCGATTATCCAGGCATCGGACCAGAGCATGCCTGGCTGCATGATATTGGCCGCGCTGAATATGTCTCGATCACTGATGCCGAGGCAATCGCGGCCTTTCAGACCTGCACCCGCCTCGAAGGCATTATCCCAGCACTTGAAAGCGCCCATGCAATCGCTCACACCATCAAGATCGCTGGTGACTTGCCAAAGGATCACATTATGATCCTCAATTTGAGTGGGCGCGGCGATAAAGATATGGATTCAGTCGCGGCCTATCTGGAAGCCAACAAATAATGACCGAGAAAATAATTGGCAGCAAACGCATTGCAAAACGCTTCGCAAACCTTAAAGCCGAAGGCCGGGCTGGCCTGGTCACCTTTATCACCGCCGGTGATCCGAATTTAGAGACTTCAAGCGCGATATTAAATCAGCTGCCTGAGGCCGGAGCTGACATCATTGAGCTCGGCATGCCGTTTTCCGATCCAATGGCTGACGGTCCGGCAATCCAGGCCTCAAGTCAGCGCGCCCTGGACAATGGCGCCTCAATGATCAAGACCTTGGATATGGTGCGCGAATTTCGCCACAGCGATAGCGACACGCCGATTATCCTGATGGGCTATTTCAATCCGATCTATATTTATGGCGTTGAGAGGTTCGTTGCGGATGCCGCCGCCGCCGGTGTCGATGGCTTTATCATTGTTGATCTGCCGCCAGAAGAGGCCGAAATGCGGGCACCTGTTGAGCAGGCCGGCCTCAGCTTTATTTACCTGACGGCACCCACCACCGATGATCAACGTCTGCCCACAGTCGTCGAACATGCCAGCGGTTTTGTCTATTATGTCTCGGTCACCGGTATTACCGGTACTAAATCCGCCTCGACCCAGGACATTGAGAATGCTCTAGAACGTTTGCGGCGGCACACAGATTTGCCGATCGCCGTAGGCTTTGGCATTAAGACACCGGAGCAGGCTGCGGCGATTGGCCAGCATGCCGAGGCGGTCGTCGTTGGCTCGGCTTTTGTCAACAAGCTCGCTGAAAATTTGAACCCGGACGGCAGCGCTCAAGATAGCTGCGTCGAGGCCGTGCTTGAACTGGTCCGCGATATATCAGGCGGCTTAACAGCCTAGAACCAGAGTGTGAGTGATATGGACCTCGTCCAGCGCCTCAACCAACATCATCCCAAGGTCATTGATCTGTCGCTGGAGCGCATTGAGCGTTTGCTTGGCGTGCTTGGCCATCCTGAAAATAATCTGCCGCCCGTAATCCATATCGCGGGCACTAATGGCAAGGGCTCATCGCTGGCTTTCATGCGCGCAATTACCGAGGCCGCCGGTTTGCGGGTGCATGTCTACACCTCCCCGCATTTGGTCGCCTTCAACGAGCGTATTCGTATCTGTGGCGAGTTGATCAGTGATGCAGCTATGCTGGCTTTGATCGAAGAAGTGGAAGCCGCCAACCGCGATGCAGCCATCACCTTCTTTGAAATCACGACAGCGATTGCATTGCTGGCGTTTTCGCGGACGCCGGCTGACCTTGTTTTGCTGGAAACGGGCTTGGGCGGGCGCTTGGATGCGACCAACGTGATTGCCCGGCCAGCCGTGACGGCGCTCACGCCAATTAGTCAGGATCATGCAGGCTTCCTCGGCGATGATCTCGCTGGCATCGCGGTTGAGAAAGCCGCCATCATGAAACCGGGTGTGCCTTGCGTCACCACCAAGCAAGATAAAGCCGTGCTTGATGTAATCCGGGGCTTTGCCGCCGGCGTCGACGCACCGTTGATTGTTGAGGAAGAGGATTGGTGGATCGCGATCAAAGGTGATCAGCTGACAGTGATGACACCGGAAGGAGAGGTCGAGCCACCCCTGCCCACCCTGCCGGGACCCCATCAATTGCAAAACGCCGGTTTAGCAATTGTCGCGTTGGCAGCGCTCGGTGATGTGCGCATTACCCGTGAAGCCGTGGCCAAAGGCATGACGAGTGTCGACTGGCCGGCCAGGATGCAGCAACTCACGGCTGGCCCTCTTGCCGATCAGCTGCCCACGGATTGGGAGCTTTGGCTCGATGGTGGCCATAATCCGGCGGCTGGCGAAGTACTCGCGGCTACCATAAAGACCTTTGACGACAAGCCGCTTTTTCTCATTACCGGTTTGATCAACAGCAAGGACCCCGGCGGTTTTTTGAGCCCGCTTAAAGACCACACGACTGCCATCTGTACAGTGGAGATCGCTGGAGAAGAAGCGAGTTTGAGCGCCGAAGAGCTCAGCACAACGGCAAAGGAAATAGGTTTTGCAGCTTCGGGCGCGACGACAATCGAAGACGCTCTCTCTCAAATTATTGGCCAGACAAAGTCACCTTCTCGCATATTGATTTGCGGCTCACTCTATTTGGCAGGTAGTGTGCTGAAAGAAAATTCTTAAGGAGAAATTCGACCAATGGCACTTCTAATGTTTAACAGCCTGCGCGGTAAAATTGAGGAATGGGCGCCTTTTTTCAACGATGCTTATCCAGAGCTGGAAATCCGCGAATGGCCGGAGATCGGCAATCCCGATGATATTGAATATCTCGTCATTGGCCGACCGACGCTGCAAGAACTGCCGCCCCTGCCCAATCTAAAACTTATGCTGACCATGCTGGCGGGCGTTGAAGGTATTTACAATAACCCAGCCTGCCCCGAAGGCATTCCTTTGGTTAAAGGCGAGCCTAGCACCGGTGACCCATCGATGACCGAATACGCCGTCACCCATGTGCTGCGCCATCACCGCAATCTGCCCGCCTATCGCAACCAGCAGCGCGAACACCTCTGGCAACCCCTGCCGCAAAAACGTCCGCAGGATCAGCGAGTTGGTATGATGGGTTATGGAACCATGTCGAAACCTATTGTTGATGTGCTGCTGAGCCTAAATTTTGATGTTGCCGCCTGGGCGCGGACACCGAAACCGGAGGCGCCGATTGAGGTGTTTACCGGGCCGGATAATTTTGATGACTTTCTCGCCCGCACCGATATTGCGATCTGTCTGCTGCCCTTCACGCCCGAGACCACCGGCATCATTAACGCCGAAGTCATAGCCAAACTGCCCGAAGGCGCGGCGATTATTAATCTCGGCCGGGGGGGTCATATCGTCACCGAAGATTTGGTGGCAGCCCTCGATAGCGGACATTTATCGGCAGCGACCTTGGATGTCACCGAACCGGAACCGCTGCCGGAAGACAGTCCGCTTTGGCATCATCCGCAGCTCACCATCATGCCCCATTGCGCCCGCCGCCCGCCGCCCGCCGGTCAGCCAGATTGCGCCAGAATTTGTCGAAAACATCCGGCGCTTTGAAGCAAGCGAGCCGTTGTTGCAACTGACGAGTAAGGAATTGGGATATTAAGGGTTTTATTTATTTGGATAATTGGATTCGAATGAACTAATATATTAAATATAGTCAATGTTTTGAACCAATAGATAGTACAGCTAGATAACTAATTGAACTAATTATGGACGACATTAACATATATTCCGGTATTCATGTTTTGATTATAGATGACGATCAAAGCATGATTACTCTCATTGCAACGATTTTACAGACAATGGGCTTCGTAAATATCGAACGGGCAATAAATGCTGATAAGGCGCTGGCAATATTTGAGGATGATCCGGGTATTGTTGATATTGTCATTTGCGATTGGAAAATGCCCGGAAAGAGCGGGTTACAATTTCTCAAAGAGCTGCGGGTAATTAATCCGGATATTCCGTTTTTAATGCTAACTTCCAAATCATCAATCGAGGATGTCCGCGCGGCTGCCGATGCCGGAGTTAGTTATTACCTGACCAAACCATTTACTGCCGATGAATTGCAAAAACGCGTCAAGGCAATGGCAAAGCCGCTGATCAGTTAGCTGGTTCCAGTATCCCGAGTTCAAGAAACTTCGGCAGCCGGGTTTGACGGAATTTTTCGACCGCATCTGCAATCGCTTCGGTCTCGGTGCCGCCCTCAAACTTCATTTCCTGGCGCGCTTCGAGCAAACGCTGAAACGCCCAATTCGGCACTTCTTCCTTGCTGGCTTCGACCAGGCAAAGAGCAAACAGCGCATCAGCCATTGAAACTGATAAACCAATCCCGGCTTTGGGCGCGACCTGACCGAGCGCGTCTTGCCGTAGGAGCCGACGCTTCAACAATTGAATATTAAAACTGGCTGTAAAGGCATAGCGATCAGCCTCAATATCCAATTCCGTCCGGCCCTTGGCGTCGGCGCGCATCGGCACCACCTGCCCACCGGCGCTTAAGAACTTGAGGGCATCAATAACGAGATCTAGGCCGTATGATTTAAACTGGTCCATTTGAACCAGCTCAGCAGCGGAATTAGGCGTCGTCGCCAATACTTCGATTAGACCGCTAAAAACATCGCCGGCATAATTGAGCTCAACGTCGCCAAAGGCCACATTGGTTTGAAATTCCGGTACCATGCAGGTTGTGCCAAAGACAATGTGGGACAGCGTTTCAAGCTGCTCTTCTTCACTCATGGTCTTGCGGCTGTTTTTAAAGACATCTTTGCGGAAACGTTGATTGCGGATGAAATCACCGCGGCTTTCATATTCGAGGCGGGATGTCGCCTGCAGCAAAATCTCGCGAAACTCCGCCGGCACGGCAAGGTCGATAAAATTAAGGTGTAAATCCGCGCTACCTGAATAACTTAATCCTGCACTGCGCATTTCAGCTGCTACCTGATGAAAATAGTAGGCTTTACTAGAATCAACAAACAACTCATGGGTAACATATTCGATATCCTTGGATTTTATCTCTTCAAGAAACTCCCGGGCCGGTGGATTATCAACAAAAAAGGCCGCGTTGTTGGTGGCCATAAAATCAAGGTAGTCGAGCCCCGCTTGGGTCTTTATCAAATTATCCGTGGTCATACCGGCCGTATGGGTCAGCACAACATCGCGCAGTGGTGCAAGCGCCGCCCAACCCGGCATACAGTTGTAACTGACATAGACAAGGCCATCTGCTTTTAGGTGATCAGCGACAAATTTGCGGATATTGTCACGTGTTCCCGGATCAACCCAGGAAAACAGGCCATGCAGAACAATAAAATCATACTGCGGCAATTCAGCATCGGTGACGTGGTTTATATCCAACGCCATAAACTCGACATTAGTACTGCCACAATCCTTCGCCAATTCGGTCGCAGTAGTAATTTGATCTTCATTGAAATCGATACCGGTAAATTGGCCTTGCGGGAACAGCTGAGCCAGACCATTGGTTGTCACGCCAAAACCGCAGCCGAGATCGCAATAGCTAAAGCTATCTTCCAGCGGCACCGGGTGATGGCCGTTGAGGGCCGAGACATAATTTAAGAAAATCGGGCTGAGTTCGCCATAATATCCCCAAGTATAAGGCGTATCCTTGGCATGTACGATGCTCATTAATTGATCCTTGCCAACCCAGGAGCGCTAAAACAAAACCCCGCCAGGTTGGCGGGGTCCCGAATAAGAATATATTTTAGGCTTATCAAATAACGGATTCGACCCATTCCTTTAATTTGCTTTTCGGCAGCGCACCTACTTTAGTCGCCGCGACTTCACCACCTTTAAACAAAATTAAAGTCGGAATACCGCGAACACCATATTTTGACGGCGTTTGAGGGTTATCATCAATATTAACTTTGGCGATGGTTAACCGATCGCCAAGTTCGTCACTGATCTCGTCCAGAGCGGGTGCGATCTGTTTACACGGGCCACACCATTCCGCCCAAAAATCAACCAGCACTGGTTCGGCAGCTGCAATAACATCGCTGTCGAATGAATCATCTGTAACTTGTTTAGACATGCTTGGTTCCTATGTTACTTAACCGGACTTGCCTATTCTGCGCACCGGAATATTAAAATAGTATAAAGCCAATTTAGGTCTGCCACGGAGCGCCGTCAAGGTGCCGTATATGCAGCTCGCCACACTCCTTATGGTTCGTGTGGTACCAGTTGCTCAGTAGCAAGCGGCATCAGGTGCGGACCTACCGTCCACAGCAAAGCGCAGCGAATCGCGCGGCCAGGATAAATATTTTGCAGGGCCAGGCGATAGGCCGCCATCTGACGCAGATAAATATCAGCAACGTTGACAGGATCAGTAGGCGGCGGACGATTGGTTTTAAAATCGACCACCAGGATTTCATCATCGGTCACCAGCAAGCGGTCAAGCTGAGCCGACATAATCTGCCCAGCGACTTCTCCGATCAATGGCACTTCAGCGCGAGAGCCCGGTCCGAAGAGCGGCGCAAAGTCCGGATCATTGAGCACGGTCTGAATTTCACCCGCAATTTCAAGCTGTTGGTTTTCAGAAAGCTCATGGGCAGCGCGGGCAAGATAGCTTTTGAGCGCATCTTCCCGGTGATCCAGAGCTATCTCTGGCAGGGTCTGTAGTAGATTGTGGATAATACGGCCCCGTTTAAATCTGGCGCCATCATCGCTTTCGAGCGGGGACATCACCGCCGGTTCTTCCTCATCTGGCCGGGATGGCGTCAACGGTGAAGGAGGCAGCGGATCGGCTGCAGGTGGTTCACCTGCCCAATCCGGAATATCTGTATACTTTTCCTTAGGCGATTGCTTTTTCTTTTCGATCTCTTTCTTTTGTGCCGAGGTTAATTGCAGCACGGTTGAACTTACGGTTTCCCCCGCCTCAACCAAATAATTATCCTCAATTTCAACGGCACCTTCCGCCAGACCAGCCTGAACGAGATTATACCAGCATTGTTCGGGCGCTTTGTTTTTGGTGTGCCAGCCGCAAATATAAAGCCGGTCTTGGGCGCGGGTCATAGCGACATAAAGCAAACGCCGGTATTCCTGATCGCGGCGTTGCACGATCGCAGCGCGCTCTTGTTCGGCAACTTGCTCATAGAGTCCCCGGCGGGGCGGCCACAGTAGCGATAAATCTTGACCGGCATCATCTTGCGGCCAAAACAGGCCAGCGCTCTGTTTCGGCATTTGCAGGGTGTCCGGCAAAAAGACAATGGGAGCCTGAAGCCCTTTGGCGCCATGCACCGTCATCACCCTGACCGCATTTTGGGTTGCCTGTTCGAGATCGCGCTTGATATCGACCTCACCGGCCTCAACCCAATAGAGAAAACCTTCGAGAGAGGCGACATGGGATTTCTCATAGACCAGTGCCAAATTGAGAAATTCGGCGATTGGATCGAGCGCATCCGGTCCCAACCGCGAAACCAGTTTGAACCGGCCATGATGTTTGCCGAGAATTTCGCTATAAAGCTCAAATGGCGGTACATAATCGGCCCGGGCCAGCAAGCTCGACAGCGCATCATGAGCGACGGCAAAATCGGGATCAGCTTTAATATGATCGGCAAGTGAGTGCCACAGCGTACCCTCACGCTGGTAAGCAAGCACAAACAACTGCTCTTCGTTTAATCCGATCAACGGAGATTTAAGCACGGTTGCGAGCGTTAGATCGTCCTCCGGCAACAATAGAAACTTACCCAATGCAACTAAATCCATCACCGCCATTTGCTCGGTTAAAACCATGCGGTCGACACCGGCGACATCGATCTCAAGCTCTTTCAAAGCGCGGACAAGGTCCTCGACAAAGCCGGAACGGCGGCGCACCAACACCATGACATCGCCAGGCTCAATGGGCCGCCCCTTGGCCTCCAATATTTCGTTGTCCTTGATCATCCTGGCAATGCGACCGGCAATTAGTCCCGCCAGCCGGGTCTGTGGTGCATCACCCCGGATACGTTCGATGGGCGGCTTCCAAGCAGCCGGCGCATCGGCGGCACGGGGCTCCACCGGTGGCCAGAGCTCAACCAAGCCACCTTCTTCGGCCCGCCAGGCCTCATGGTGAATGATTTCCTCTTCTAAAGTGACACCGTCCATCGCCTGCGCTTGGGCAAACACAGCATCGACAGCCGATAACACTGCTTGAGTTGAACGAAAGGAGACCGTCAAATCAACCGGCCGCCAATCCTGGCCAGCAGCTTGAGCACGGGCGGCGAACTGATCCCGCATGGCGCCGAAAGTGATGGGATCAGCACCT
This sequence comes from Rhodospirillaceae bacterium, assembly GCA_018649245.1. Taxonomy (GTDB): domain Bacteria; phylum Pseudomonadota; class Alphaproteobacteria; order Rhodospirillales; family UBA2165; genus TMED23. The sequence continues at coordinate 26,336 of JABIIH010000007.1, forward strand.
TGAAAGGAATAGATCGATTGCTTGACGTCACCGACAGCAAAGATAGTCGGTGGAGTATCGTGGGTCCCTTGACCGGCAAAAAACTCATCGGCCAAAGCTTCAATAACCCGCCACTGATCGGGGCTGGTGTCCTGGGCCTCATCGATCAGCACATGATCAATGCCGCCATCGAGTTTAAACAACACCCAAGGAGCGACCCCTTCGCGGTGCAACAGCTCGCCCGCCAGTAAGATCAGATCATCATAATCAAGTAGCGCGCGTTCTTCTTTCTGCGCTTGATAGGTCGCCAACAAGGCCTCACCCAGGACCAGCATACCGGCGGTGCTTTGGGCGACGCTGACCGCCCGCCAATGTAATAATGTGCGGGTCAGCCGGCCAGCCTCTTGCTCGAGGATTTCTTTGACCCCTGGATTGTCTTCAGCCGGTTTTTTAGTGATGAGACTTTTTCTGACTTCAACGGCGCCACTCTGCCATTTCGCCGTTAGGAAGGCGCCAACATATTTCTCGAAGTCGGCATAAAATCGCTCGCCCTGCTCCAGCCAAATTTGGATAACAGCGGCCCGCTCTTTGTCAGTTTTACTACCGCCAGCCAAAACATCCACAGCCAGACGCAGACCCAGCTCATCAAAAGCTTCATTTTCTGACGCCGCGGCGATGACGCCATCTGGGGTTTCGTTTGCACTGACCGACAATAAGGTATGAAGGTTTTCAATTACCGTCTGGATATCACCATGCTGATCGATCAAACGACGCAGACGGCCTCTGGCGTAGGTCAGCTCGGCCAATAAATCGGGAAACTGAGTTTCATGAATATGCGAGGTAACTTCTGCCAAGGCCGCCGCCAACTCCTCATCTTGGCCTCCCCGGGCGCGGTTGAGCAAATCTTCGCGGGCAGCGATTAGCATTTCCTCGGCATCGCGCTCATCCATCAAGGCAAAATGCGGCGCCACATCGGCTTCCAGCGGAAACCGTCCCAGCAAGGATTGGCAAAAAGCGTGAATGGTTTGGATGTTCATACCGCCCGGCGTATCCAACACCTCCGCAAACAACTGCCGCGCCCTTTGGATCATGTGTTCTTCCGGCGCTTGGCCCAATAATTCTTCGAGGGCGGATTGCAGAACGTCCTCCGCCATCATGGTCCAAAGCCCTAATTGGTCGGCGATGCGGGATTCCATTTCCGCCGCCGCCGCCCGGGTAAAGGTCAGGCAGAGGATACGCTGAGGCTGGGTGCCGGTTAGCAATAAGCTCAACACCCGATCCGTCAGCACTTTGGTTTTGCCCGTGCCCGCCGAAGCCGAGACCCAAACCGAAGCCTCAGGGCTGGCTGCAAGCCGCTGTTGCAGATTAGGATCAACGGAGAGACGTGAAATTTCCACCATTAACCCTCCTCCCCATCAGCAGATGACCATTCCTTGACCCGCGCCAAATGTTCGTAATCGGAATATTTTGGTGCTGCCTCGGGACTTGGCCGCGCTTCATAAGGCGTTTCGACCTGATCAAATAGCCGCACCAATGCTGCTAACCCCTCTTTGGCAGCAGCCGCTAACTGAGCCGGCTCATCGCCAGCCGAGGACACCTCACCAGCCGGATTGCTGCCCCGCAGCCGCCAATAATCCAACTCGCCAACCGGCTTAGCAGCTATGCCAGAAAAGCCACCCGCCTCGGCAATTACTGCTTCCAACGGCAGTTGGGGCGCGTAACCAGCGGCCACTTCGGTTTTACTCGGCGGGGCCCCGGTTTTGTAATCAATAATGCGCAATTCCCCTGATTTAAGCTCGTCAATGCGATCGGCCTTGGCGGTGAGCTTAAAGTCGCCTACCGAGCCAGCGAAAACAAACTCTCCGGCGGCTTCACTATGGATCACTGCGACGTCTTGGCGGCGTTCGGCTTCAAGCTCTACGAACCAGGCGGCAATGCGCAAAAATCTTGGCCACCAAAAGGCCCAGACGCCGGGATGTTTGAGCAGTGGCTCAAAATGCTCAGCGCCAATTTGGATCAATTGATCAAGCGCATCCACCGGCAGCTCATTTGGAAAACGCGCCGAAAAATCATCAAGCGTATTGTGAATAAGGTTGCCATATACCGCCGCATCGGGTGCTGCATCCAAGGGGTCGAGCGCTCTAATTTTAAGAATATGACGGGCGTAGATGGCATACGGATCACGCATCCAGGTTTCAATTTGGGTAACTGACAATTGGCGCGGTCGCGCTTCAATGGGCGGCTTCGGCGCCGGCGGGCTAATCGGCGAGACGACATCAGGCCGGTCCAACTGAGCCTGCCAATGCAACCAAGCACTTGGCAAAAATAGTTTTCCGGCTAAGTCTTGATCTAAGCCGAATAATAATTTTTCAAGCCGCATCAGCCAGCGCGACGGCACAGTTGGTGTACCATCGACCCGCGACGCCCGCGTCATGACAACTTCCGGGGCGCAAAATGCTTGTTGAAAATCATGCGCGGTTAAGCCAATGCGGCGCTCCGGTGAAGGCAGGCCGAAATCTTTCCGCATCGGGCGGCTCATCCAAGGATCGCTGCCGACATCAGGCGGCCAGGTGCCTTCATTGAGCCCGCCCAAGATAATCAGATCAGCATGTTGCAGCCGGGCTTCCAGCAAACCCAAAATCGCCAAACGGGGATGACTGCCGAAGCTCGGGCGCACAGCGCGGCCGATCATCAATACATCAAGCAGCGCCGGGTATGAAGCTGGTTCAATGTCGCTTAAGACATCGCTGACTTCCATCAATTCGGCAATAAAGCCCGCCGTTGCCTCACCATCATCACCGGACCACAAAGGCTCCCTGCCATTTTTCTCATCAGAACTCGCGAGCGCTTCCATAAAGGTGATATGGGTTTTTAACAGTTCTCCCAGGGTAATCTTTGGCCTGGCCATCGCCGCCGTAAATTCAGTTGCCAGTGCCGCAATGGTCTCGAGTAAATTTTTTAAGTCAGTTCGTTTGTCAGGAGCTAGATCAATCAACGCCGCCAGGCCCGGGGCCGGACGGGGGCCGCGCAATACGCTGACCTCAAGATCACGGATCAACTGGCGAAACTGGGCAGGCGCCATACCACCGGCCGCCAGAGGATGTTTACCGACTGCCAGTAAATCCAGCGGCTGAAATTGATGGGCAACCAATTCGGCTGTCAGCCGTAAAAACGAACCCGGCGGCGTTTGCGCCAAGGACAGTCCGGCTGAATCATCAATCTCTATTTCCCAGCGGCCAAGCTCGCTGGCGACTCGCCTGGCCAAGCGGCGATCTGGTGTTACCAAGGCAGCGGTTTTGCCCGGCGTTTCCAAGGCTTCGCGTA
>JABIIH010000148.1 GCA_018649245.1 Rhodospirillaceae bacterium
CCAAGCTGATCAATGACCCGCTCCCGCACCGTATCATCGAGCTCGGCCAGGACATTGGGATCAAAATCGCTGCGCAGCGCCTCGACGAGTTCCTGTCGGTGCGCATGGGCGAGATTTTCCAACAAATCCGCAAGATCAGCGTAATGCAGCGATTGCGCTAAATTTTTAGCTTCGGCAGTTTCATTTTGATCGAGTGCAAGATTTATTGAGGCAACAAATTCGGACGTTAATTCATCGGCAGCGCCTGATTCCTGCACGCCAATGATATTTTCATCCATCGTATTCATCCATCATAGGGGTAGTTCCCCGTCGGTTTCTCCTTGGGCTTCGACAACTGCCATCGCCGTCATATTGATAATGCCTCGCGCCGTGGCTCCCTCCTGGAGAATGTGAACAGGCTGTTTCATGCCGAGCAGCATAGGTCCAATCGCCATACCTTCACCGAGCATGCGAACTAAACCATAGGAGATATTGGCAGCATCCAGCGAAGGCATCACCAGCAAATTAGCTGTCCCGGTCAAGGGTGAATCCGAGATTAGATTAGCACGCAATTCTTCGGACAAGGCTGTTTCGGCATGCATCTCGCCATCTACTTCAAGTTTTGGATCAAGTTTGCGGATTAAATTGACCGCATCCCGCATTTTCCTGGCGGTTGGCCGGTTCGAACTGCCAAAGTTAGAGTGTGATAACAAAGCAGCTTTCGGCGTAATGCCAAAACGCCGTACTTCCTGCGCCGCCAAGACGGTGAAATCAGCAATCTGTTCAGCCGTGGGCCCCGGATTTACATAAGGATCAACGAGAAAATAAATACCGCTGGCCAAAATCAACATACTCATTGAGGCCGCCCGGCTGACTTCCGGCTTCAAACCGATAATCCTGAACAAATGCGGCAGATGATCGGTATAGCGGCCAGTGGCGCCACAGAGCATCGCATCCGCCTCTTTCCGCTTAACCATTAAGGCGGCAATGACCGTGGTATTGGTGCGAACAATGGTCCGCGCTTCGTTGATCGAGATGCCGTGACGGCTCATCAGCGAATGGTAAAGCTCCCAGTATTCGCGATAACGGTCATCACGCTCGGGATCAACGAGTTCAAAATCTTCATCCATCTTTAGCCGCAAGCCGAGCTGTTCGATGCGTAGCGCAACGACATTGCGCCGGCCGATTAAGATCGGCTTAACGAACAAGCTATCGACACCATTTTGCACCGCGCGCAGCACCCGCTGGGACTCGCCATCAGCATAGACAACACGTTTAGGATTCTCCCGAGCCTGATCAAATACCGGTTTCATCACATAGCCTGAGCGCACGACAAACTCGAGCATTTTCTGATTGTAGGCCTTGAAATCTTCAATCGGCCGTGTCGCCACCCCAGAATCCATTGCCGCCTTAGCCACCGCCGGCGCAATTTTCGCCATCAAACGTGGATCAAATGGTTTGGGGATGAGGTATTCCGGGCCAAAATTCAGTTCCTGCAGGCCATAGGCCTGAACCACCGTCTCATCGGATTCAGCTTCCGCCAGTTTCGCCAAGGCCTCAACGCAGGCCATCTTCATTTCATCATTGATCGCGGTGGCGCCTACGTCGAGGGCACCTCGAAAGAGAAACGGGAAGCATAAAACATTGTTCACCTGATTTGGATAGTCAGTACGCCCCGTCGCCATGATAGCATCATCACGCACTTCCTTGACGGCTTCCGGTCGAATTTCCGGCTCCGGATTGGCCAGTGCAAAAATAAGCGGACGCTTGGCCATCTTTTTGACCATCTCCGGCTTGAGCACACCCGGCGCCGAAAGACCTAGAAATATGTCCGCATCGTCAATGACGTCACCGAGAGTTCGGGCTTCGGTTTTTTGGGCATAGCGAATGTTGTAATCATTGATCTCCTCAGTGCGCCCGTCATAGATCACCCCGGCGATATCGGAAACAAAGATGTTTTTCTTTGTAAGGCCAAGCATAACCAGCATATCTAAGCAGGCCAGCGCCGCCGAACCTGCTCCTGAAACAACCAGTTTAACGTCACCAATTTTTTTATTAACGACTTTGAGGCCATTGAGGATCGCCGCACCGACAATAATGGCCGTGCCATGCTGATCATCGTGCATCACCGGGATGTTCATGCGCTCTTTGAGAGCGGCTTCAATAACAAAGCATTCAGGCGCCTTGATGTCTTCCAGATTAATGCCGCCGAAGGTCGGCTCAAGCGCTGCGACAATATCAACGAATTTTTCCGGATCGGTCTCGTCAACCTCGATATCGAAAACATCGATACCGGCGAACTTTTTAAATAAGCCGGCTTTACCTTCCATCACAGGTTTAGCCGCGAGCGCACCGATGTTACCGAGCCCCAACACTGCTGTACCATTAGTGACCACCGCTACCAAATTTGCCCGCGATGTCATATTGGCGG
>JABIIH010000006.1 GCA_018649245.1 Rhodospirillaceae bacterium
GCTGCCGAAGAAGCTCCAGCCGAGGAAGCTCCCGCTGAAGAAGCTGCTGCAGAGGAAGCCCCTGCGGAAGAAGCACCAGAAGAATCTGATGGGAAGGAAAATAAAGACGGCTAATATTTATGACCAACTCGTCCAAGACTTCGGCTTCGGACAAGCCGCTTGACGTAAATCGTGTTTGCGTTGGTGTTGTGACCGGGCCACACGGCCTTAAAGGGGACGTAAAGATAAAAAGCTTTACGGCGAACCTCAAAGATGTCGCAGCCTACGGACCGGTTACCGATGAAAGCGGTGAACAGAGTTTTGAGATCCGTATAATCAGCAGTAATCAAAAAGGTTTGGTTGCTGAATTAAGCGGGGTTAATGACCGAAATGCTGCCGAGGCAGTTCAAGGGACCGAACTTTATGTGTCCCGGGATAAATTGCCGGCTTTGGATGAAGGCGAGTTCTACTATTCGGACTTAATTGGTCTGGCGGTAGAAAACATAGATGGTGAAGCGATTGGCATTGTGAGTTTGATTGATAATTATGGTGCTGGAGATGTGATGGAGATCGAATTGGAAGACGGTGGCACGGAGATGTTTCTAATGTCCCGGGACGTCGTGCCGGAAATTGATCTCGAAAATGGACGTATCGTGGTTAATCCGCCGACCGAAATTTATGCGGATGAGGGCCACGCCGATGAGGAAGCTGAAGAAGAATAATGGTAAGTACTGGGTCACAAGATAACGCCTCAACAGGCGCTGCCGCCACCCAAGCATGGCAGGCGACCGTGATGACGTTGTTTCCGGAAATGTTTCCGGGCTCGCTGGGCCAGTCGCTTGCCGGTAAGGCCCTTGAAGATGGTGTTTGGAAAATTGATACGGTGGATATTCGTGAATTTGCTGATGACAAACATCAGTCCGTTGACGACACGCCTTTTGGTGGTGGCGCCGGGATGGTGATGCGGGCAGACGTAATTGATGCGGCACTTAAATCAGTGTCTGGGGAAGGCGCCAATAATACTGGCCGACCAATAATTTATCTGACGCCGCGTGGTAAACCATTGGCTCAATCGCGGGTCAAAGAATTGGCTGCCATGGCGGGCGTCATCTTATTGTGTGGCCGCTATGAAGGTGTTGATGACCGGGTGATTGAAGCCTGGGATATGGAAGAAATCAGTCTTGGCGATTTTGTTCTCTCGGGCGGTGAGCCGGCAGCACTGACATTGATTGATGCGTGTGTGCGCTTATTGCCCGGTGTTATGGGCAGCGAATGCTCGCCGGAAGAAGAAAGTTTTGAAGGGGGATTGCTGGAATATCCCCACTACACCCGCCCCCGGATTTGGGGCGACCAAGAGGTGCCGGAGGTTCTGCTGTCCGGTCACCATGAGAACGTACGGGCTTGGCGACAAGCTGAAGCAGAAAAAATTACGGCTGAGAGACGGCCTGATCTTTGGCAGAAGTACAACGCCAAAGACACTGTGTCTTCCAGCAAACACTGACAACAGAATTTAGAACTTTTAAGTTGAGGATAAGAAGATGAACATATTGCAAGAATTAGAGGCCGAGCAGATCGCAAAACTGACTGCTGATAAAGCGGTGCCGGAATTTTCTCCCGGTGATACCATTAAGGTTAGCGTGAAAGTGGTCGAAGGTACCCGCGAACGTATCCAGGCTTACGAAGGCGTTTGCATTGCGCGCAAAAATGACGGGCTACATTCTTCCTTCACGGTACGTAAAATCTCCTACGGCGAAGGCGTTGAGCGTGTATTCCCGCTCTATTCGCCAAATGTCGATAGCGTTGAAATTATCCGCCGTGGCGATGTCCGCCGGGCGAAGCTTTACTACCTGCGCGGTCGTCAAGGTAAACGCGCCCGTATTGCTGAACGTACGGATGGCTATGCGGCGAAACTTTCGGCTGAAGAACGCCAAACTGCTCAAGCGGAAAAAGAAGCCGCTAAAGCTAATGCGCCAAAGAAATCTGCCAAAGCAAAAGCTAAAGAAGCTCCAGTGGAAGCAGTCGAAGAAGCAGTCGAAGAAGCGGTCGAGGAGCAGGTGGAAGAAAAGACCGAAGATTAATTTCGGTCGCTCTGACGCCGCGTATTATTGATCCAAAATATTTGAGTGAGCCAACATTGATGAGCAAAGCAACGACTCTTTACGACAAAATCTGGAATGCCCATATTGTCGACGAACAAGACGATGGAACCTGTCTGGTCTATATCGACCGCCATCTCGTCCACGAGGTGACATCACCTCAGGCCTTTGAAGGCCTGCGTGATAGTGGCCGGAAAGTAAGGCGAGCGGATAAAACTCTGGCCGTCGCCGATCACAACGTACCGACAACCGATCGCAGTGCCGGCATCGAAAATGAAGAGTCACGCATTCAGGTTGAAGCGCTGGAGAAAAACTGCGCCGATTTTGGCGTAGAACTTTATTCAATGGACGATATTCGCCAAGGCATCTGCCACGTAGTTGGTCCAGAGCAGGGCTTTACTTTGCCGGGAACGACCTTGGTTTGTGGAGATTCTCACACCGCAACCCATGGAGCATTTGGCGCCATGGCTTTTGGTATTGGTACTTCCGAAGTCGAACACACACTCGCGACGCAAACCTTGTTGCTGACGAAATGCCGCAATATGCGGGTCACAATTAATGGCGCCTTACCGGCGAGCGTCACCGCCAAAGACCTTATCTTGGCAGTGATTGGTAAAATCGGTACAGCCGGCGGTACCGGAGCGGCTATCGAATTTACGGGTGAAGCCTTTCAATCGCTGTCGATGGAAGGCCGCATGACGGTCTGTAATATGACCATCGAAGGCGGCGCACGCGTCGGCATGTTTGCGCCGGATGAAACGACGTTTGAATATCTCAAAGGTCGGCCGAAATCGCCAAAAGGTGGCGCTTGGGAATTAGCGGTTGAGTATTGGAAGACGCTCAAAACTGATGAAGGCGCGGTGTTTGATGAAGAGATCGTGATGGAAGCTGCCGACATTAAACCGCAAGTTACCTGGGGTACGTCACCAGAAGATGTCACCACAATCGACGGTCACGTGCCGAACCCGGCTGATGAACCAGATGAGTTCCGGCGCAACAAAATGGAGCGCTCGCTCGAATATATGGGTCTTGAAGCCGGTACGCCGATGAAAGACATCAAGATCGACACTGTTTTTATTGGCTCCTGCACCAATAGCCGGCTTGAAGATATGCGGGCCGCAGCAGAGGTTGCCAAAGGCCGCAAAGTTGCCGACGGCGTGCGCACACTTGTCGTGCCGGGCTCGGGTCTGATTAAGGAACTCGCCGAGCAAGAAGGTTTGGATAAAATATTTATCGAAGCCGGGTTTGATTGGCGGGAAGCCGGTTGCTCGATGTGTCTGGCTATGAACGACGATAAATTGGTTGCCGGTGAACGTTCGGCTTCGACGTCGAATAGAAACTTTGAAGGCCGGCAAGGTCCGGGTGGGCGTACCCATTTGGTCAGTCCGGCGATGGCCGCCGCTGCCGCGATTGCCGGTCATCTAACCGATGTCAGCGATTTGGATTAAGGAAGAGGAAAAGCATTATGGAAAAATTTGAGAAACTCACATCTGTGGCCGCTCCTCTGCCCTTGATCAATGTTGATACCGACATGATCATCCCGGCGCGGTTTTTAAAAACCATCAAACGCACCGGCCTTGGCACCGATCTGTTCAGCACGCTCAGGTTTAACGAGGATGGCAGTGACCGTGAAGATTTTGTGCTTAATCAAGCGGCTTATAAAGATGCCGAGGTTTTGGTCACGGGTGAAAACTTTGGTTGCGGCTCATCGCGAGAACATGCGCCCTGGGCGTTGATGGATTTCGGCATTAAATGTGTTATTGCCCCGAGCTTTGCCGATATTTTTTATAACAACAGCTTCAAGAACGGCATGTTGCTGATTAAACTGCCGCCGGAAGATATGGCCAAGCTGATGGAAGATGCCGAGCGCGGCGCCAACGCGACCGTGACGGTTGATCTGGAAGCTCAGGAAATTACCGGTCCCGATGGCGGCTTGATTAAATTCGAGATCGACGCCTTTAAAAAGCATTGCCTGCTGAACGGCCTTGATGATATTGGTCTGACGCTGCAAAAAGACGAAAAAATTGACGCCTTCGAAGAGCAGCAAAACGCCGCTCATCCTTGGTAATTAAATTGACGATATAAAGAGAGAAAATACGTGCCAGCTAATAAAAAACTATTGTTCCTGCCGGGTGACGGCATCGGTCCTGAAATTATGACGCAGGTTCGCCGCGTTATCGATTGGATGGATCAACGCCGTTCGGTGACCTTTGATATTACCGAAGGTTTGATCGGTGGAGCTGCCATTGATGAAACCGGTGTGCCTCTACCGGATGAAACCCTGGAAGCGGCGCAGGGATCTGATGCGGTCCTGATGGGTGCGGTCGGTGGCCCGAAATGGGAAGTTCTGCCCTTTGAAGTTCAGCCGGAGCGTGGTTTGCTGGGTATCCGGAAAGAGCTTGGGCTATTTGCCAATTTGCGCCCAGCCATAGTGTTTGATGCCTTGGCTGATGCCTCGACCTTGAAGCTCGAAATCGTCAAAGGCCTCGACATTATGATTATCCGCGAGCTCACCGGCGGCATTTATTTTGGTGAACCGCGTGGTGTCGAAGATCTTGGTGACGGCAATCGCAAGGGCTTTAACACACTGACCTACACGACCCCGGAAATTCACCGCATCGGCCGTGTGGCGATGGATTTGGCGGCCAAGCGTGACCAGCGGGTTTGCTCGATCGACAAAGCCAATGTATTGGAAGCTACCGTCATGTGGCGGGAAGAAATGACTAAGATCGGAGAGGAGTATCCCGATATCGAGCTTAGTCATATGTATGTCGATAACGCGGCCATGCAATTGGTGCGTAATCCGAAACAGTTCGACGTTATCGTGACGACCAATATGTTTGGCGATATATTGTCAGATTGTGCGGCGATGTTAACCGGCTCACTGGGAATGTTGCCATCGGCTTCGCTTGGCGCACCAGACGAAAGCGGCCGTCAAGCTGCCTTGTATGAGCCGGTCCATGGTTCAGCGCCGGATATTGCCGGCCAGGGTATTGCTAATCCGTTGGCGCAAATTCTAAGTTTCTCGATGCTGTTGCGCTATTCCTTCGACATGTTCGAAGATGCCGATCTGGTTGATCAGGCAGTTCAGAATGTACTCGATCAGGGTTTGCGCACAGGTGACATCATGGGTGAAGGCAAGACACAGGTTTCTACCGAGGCCATGGGTGATGCGATCACTAAGGAGCTCGATAAACTAGCGGCTTAAATATCTGCCCCCTGAATTGGGTATCGCGAAAAGAGGGGGCGTGAAGGAACGCTCCCTTTTAAGTATCGGGGGCAAATGGAGAATTAAAATGGGTTACAAATATGCAGTTGTCGGCGCGACCGGCAATGTTGGACGCGAAATTATGAACATCCTGGCGGAGCGCGATGTGCCGGCCGAGGATGTCACTGCCGTGGCATCTTCACGTTCGGTCGGCTCGGAAGTCTCATACGGTGAAGACGACGTCTTGAAAGTGCAGGATTTGGCGGCTTTTGATTTTGAAGGCACCGATATTGTGCTCTCCAGCCCCGGCGCCAAAGTTTCAGCCGAGTATGCGCCGCGCGCAGTTGACGCCGGCGCCGTGATCATCGACAACACGTCGCATTTCCGGATGGACCCGGAGGTGCCGCTGGTCGTACCGGAAGTTAATCCACAGGCGATTGCTGAATTCCGCAACAAAAATATCATCGCCAATCCGAATTGTTCGACCATTCAACTGGTGGTCGCGTTGAAACCCTTGCATGATCTGGCGGGTATTCGGCGCGTTGTCGTTTCGACCTACCAGTCAGTCTCGGGTGCCGGTAAGTCGGCGATGGATGAGCTGTTCAATCAGACCAAAGGCATCTACATGAACGAACCTGAATACAAATTTCAGGAAAACTTCACGAAACCGATTGCCTTCAATACCATTCCGCAGATCGACGCTTTCATGGAAGACGGTTATACCAAAGAAGAATGGAAAATGATGGTCGAGACCAAGAAAATTCTCGATCCGAAAATCCGCCTGACGGCGACGTGCGTGCGGGTACCGGTTTTTGTCGGCCATGCCGAAGCGGTCAATATCGAGTTTGAACAGCCAATCTCAACCGAAGAGGCGCGGGATGCTTTGCGTGAAGCTGAAGGTGTCGTCGTGGTCGATCACCGCGCTGAGGAAGGCTATGTCACCCAATCCGAATGCGCCGGTGAAGACCCGGTTTATGTCAGCCGTATCCGTGATGATATGACGGTCGAAAACGGGCTCAGTCTATGGGTGGTTGCCGACAATCTGCGTAAAGGCGCTGCCCTCAATACGGTGCAGATCGCCGAAGCCTTGATCCGGGATTATCTTTAATCGTTGATATTTCTAATGGTGCCAGGCACCTATTAAAAAATTAACCTTCTGGGCTAATCAAACATCGCATCGACATCGTCCTGGGATTGTTCCTCCGCGTCGTTACGGCGATCGGAGCCGGCATAAAAGTCTTCCTGTTTACGGCGCCGGTCGGGGCCGAAATATGACTTTGTTTCAACAAAGGGACGGGGCCGCTCAATCACCGCGCGGACACGCGAAAATAAGGTCCGCGCCGAGAGCGGTTTAATCAGCATTTCATTGATGCCGGCATCGCGTGCCTGGGTGACTTTGTTTTGCTCCGAATGGCCAGTTACCATGATCATTGGAACATAGGTGTTTGGGCTGTCGTCTCCAGTGCGCACCAGCTTGACGAAATCTAGTCCATCCAGTGGCTGCATTTCCCAGTCGATGAGAATAATATCAGGCTCGAAAGATTTCATCACTGAGAAAGCCTGCGCACCGTCGGTGGCTTCGGCCATTTCCATGACGCCTAGCGCACGCAACAACTGTTTCAAGATAATCCGCATAAAAGGATTATCCTCAACAATCATAAATTTAACGGCACTAATATCTAATTTGGAGTTAGCCAATTGCTGAATAACCTATGAAGATAGAAATATATTCAAAATTATTAACATTATTCTATATAAAAAATAAGTATTAGCCATGAGACTCAAAAGAAATAAAGGTCATATTTTACCCAGTATCGCCTCTCACTGCAATTTGAGCCAAAAAAATAAAATTTGTGGAAAAAATAGCGCTAATAAATCTCACCTTAGCCAGGTAAAGTAAGAGGCGCCAGGCACGCAAGGCCTGGGATCCTTGTCGTGACGCATCGCGGCGGCGATACTCCTGACGCCTCATAGAGCCGGCCAGGCTCCGAGTACGATTAATTTGTCTTCTGCTCCACCAGCTTCCTTACGACGCACCCTTGGGAGAGAGACAGTCACAAGTTAACCAATGTGTTCGGTCTAAAATCCAACTGTTGCCAGTCGAATTAAAAACCGTACCGATCAGCGGCCCAAATTAATGGGCTAGCCCTATTTCTAAACGCAACGCACTGACAGAGAAGTAGAACGATAATCCATTGGTCAGGCCACCAAAGCTTCATCCTTCTACCGATCCTTTAGTCCGATTTAGTAGCGGCTTTCATGGGACCGAAATCCCTTTCTGCCATTACCATCGATCCGCCGGACCTCGATCAGTCCGCCACGCCAGGGAGACGAGGCAAACTGCCGGTACCCAAAGTCCTTTCAACCTGATTTTCAGTTTTTGCCTAAAGCTCGCAAAGCGAATTCCAGGTTATTAGCTAAAAACCACTCCCTTGGTGCACGCCTCAAAAGAAGCCCACCACCAAATGGGACCACCTCTCCAAAAGTAAACTTCCGCAAAAGTGGGTTCGAAAGGCCTCCAGCTACGCCTCCAATCCGGCAAACAACTCTCACGAATCATCCGCTTTCTTGAAGTTGTTTTTCGCACCTCCTAAGCCCAACTTATCAATCAATCTGACGAAAGACTGTTAATTCGGGTGCCAACTCGGCGCGAAAAAGCAATAAAGACGCTTTCACGTACGCGGAGTATTCTGAGTAAACTGAAATAAATGATCAATAATAAAATAGTAAAAATCTAAAAAAAACTGTGTATAAATTGGCTATATTTACACAAATAGTGCACAACTTATCCACAATTCTATCAACATTAAAGTAAAAATCGAATATTGTTTTTATATATACTGTAAAAAATATATACTTTGTCAAATAAATTACTAGAATTATAGTAACAAGGACTAATTGCGTTAATTTATATCAAATATATTACCCTGTGACTTGTTATCAAAAATCCAATTTATGGTCGTTTTAAGTATCAATGCTGATACGCGGATATTGCAAAGCCGTTGCGTTGACTTGGCACTATTGAGAGGCTAAACCAGACTCTGGTTGTGGTTGTAAGACTTTAATATTATTTAATAAATGTCGGGAGAATGACCTTCCGATGTAGTAATATTCAGATATAGGCGAGGCTTGGTCGATGACTACGGGTAACCGTCCGCTTTCTCCACATTTACAGGTTTACAAACCGCAGATTACTTCGGTGTTGTCGATCTTTCACAGATTTACCGGGGTCGGCCTGGCGGTTGGCGCTTTGATGCTGGCCTATTGGTTAAATGCCGCGGCCTATGGCCCCGAAGCATTTGAGCGTACCCAGGCTTTTCTCACTCATTGGTTCGGCAAATTATTATTGTTCGGCTGGACCTGGGCGCTGCTCTACCATTTATGTAACGGTATTCGCCATATGTTTTGGGACGCCGGGCGAGGCCTTGAGATGCCGCAAGTGCGCGCCTCCGGCTGGTTCGTTTATATCGCTTCGGTGGTTTTAACCCTGCTGGCATGGACCGCCGGCTATGGCATGCTGGGAGGATCGTACTAATGAGTTTACGTTCTGATCTAGGCCGCGTGCGCGGTCTTGGCAGCGCCAATGAAGGTACCTCGCATTGGTGGGCTCAGCGGGTCACTGCCATCGCCCTCATACCGCTCAGCCTGTGGTTTATTTATTCCGCCGTGACGCTGGTTGGTATTGATCGTGCCGGCTTTAAGGTGTGGCTGAACGCCCCCGGCAGCATTTTGCTGATGACGCTGTTTGTGATCGCATTATTTTATCACATGCAATTGGGTCTCCAGGTAGTGATCGAAGATTACGTTCACAATGAGAGAAACAAAATCGTCTCACTGGTCCTTAACAAACTTGTCGCTATTTTCTTTGCGGTTTCCAGCATTATCGCGCTCATTAAAGTTGCCTTCGGAGGCTAATAGTCAAAATGACTGAATCATATGAAATCATCGATCACGTTCATGATGTGGTTGTGGTAGGTGCTGGCGGCGCTGGTCTTAGAGCGACGCTTGGTATGACAGCTGCCGGTCTCAATACGGCCTGCATCACCAAGGTCTTTCCGACGCGCAGTCACACCGTAGCCGCGCAAGGCGGTGTAGGTGCGGCGCTCGGTAATATGCAGGAAGATAGCTGGCAGTGGCACATGTTTGACACCGTCAAGGGTGCCGACTGGCTGGGTGATCAGGATGCCATCGAATATATGTGCCGGGAAGCTGTTCCGGCTGTCTATGAGCTGGAGCATTTCGGGGTGCCATTTTCCCGCACCGAAGACGGTAAAATTTATCAGCGGCCATTTGGCGGCCATATGAGCGATTACGGCAAAGGAGCTCCGGTCGGGCGCGCTGCCGCCGCCGCAGATCGCACAGGTCATGCCATTTTGCATACGCTATATCAGCAATGCCTGAAGCATAACGCGGAATTTTTCGTGGAGTATTTCGCCATCGATCTGATCATGGATGATGACGGCTCTTGCCGGGGCGTGATGGCCTGGAACCTGGCCGATGGCACGATCCACCGCTTCCTCGGCCATCAGACAGTAATGGCGACCGGTGGCTATGGCCGGAGCTATTTCTCCTGTACTTCCGCCCACACCTGCACGGGTGATGGTAACGCAATGGTACTCCGGGCCGGCTTGCCAAATCAGGATATGGAATTTGTTCAATTTCACCCTACCGGTATTTATGGTTCAGGCTGTTTGATCACTGAAGGTGCCCGCGGAGAAGGTGGTTATCTTACCAACTCGGAAGGTGAAGCCTTTATGGAGCGTTATGCGCCGAGCGCTAAGGATTTGGCCTCACGCGACGTGGTTTCCCGCTCAATGACCATCGAAATTCGGGAAAATAGAGGTGTTGGTGCTGACAACGATCACATTTATCTGCATCTCGAACATTTGGGCGCTGATGTGCTGCACAAGCAACTGCCGGGCATTACTGAGACGGCTAAAATTTTCTCCGGCGTTGATGCGACCAAGGAGCCGATCCCGGTATTGCCGACCGTGCATTACAATATGGGCGGTATTCCGACCAATTATCATGGTGAAGCCTTACGCCCGACCGCTGATGATCCCGAAGCTATTTGCCCAGGCCTGATGGCAATCGGTGAAGCGGCTTGTGTGTCGGTGCATGGCGCTAACCGCCTTGGTACCAATTCATTGCTGGATATTGTGGTCTTTGGCCGCGCTGCCGCCATTCGCGCTGGCGAGACGGTTGATCAAAACAAAACGGTCAAACCGGCAGATGCCAATACTGGTGAAGCGGCGATTGCCCGGCTTGATCGTCTGCGCCATGCCAGCGGCAGTCAGAGCACGGCCGATATACGCGCGGGCATGCAACGGGTAATGCAAAATAACGCGGCTGTGTTCAGAACCTCGGAAGTTTTGGCCGAAGGCGTTGAGCTGATTGATCAATCGGCCAATAATCTCGGGGATTTAAACGTCAGCGATCAATCCCTGATTTGGAACTCGGATTTGGTGGAGACACTGGAGCTCGAAAATTTGATGGCGTGTTCTAAAGCGACCATGTATGGCGCCGAAGCCCGCCACGAATCCCGCGGCGCTCACGCTCATGAGGATCACCCCGACCGAGATGATGATACTTGGATGAAACACACCTTGTCCTGGGTTGATGATAATTGGAACGTCAAACTCGATTATCGCCCGGTGCATGAATATACCCTGACCGATGAGGTAGAGTATATTACGCCGCGCGCTCGGGTTTACTAGGACGACGAAGGTTAAGGAGAAAAAGAATGGTTGAATTTAACCTGCCGAAAGGTTCCAGAGTCGTCAAAGGTCAAACCCATGCGGCTCCTGACGGCGCAAAGAATATCAAGAAGTTTAAAATCTACCGCTACGATCCTGATCAGGACAAAAATCCGCAGCTCGACACCTATGAAGTCGATATGGATACTTGTGGGCCGATGGTGCTTGATGCGCTGATCAAAATTAAAAACGAGATGGACCCGACACTGACCTTCCGGCGCTCCTGCCGGGAAGGGGTGTGCGGCTCCTGCGCCATGAATGTCGATGGCACCAACACGCTGGCCTGTACCAAAGATATCGATGAGATCAAAGGTGATGCAGCGATTTATCCGCTGCCCCATATGCCGGTGATTAAAGATTTGGTGCCGGATTTATCGACGCCTTATGCACAATACACCTCGATCCAGCCCTGGGTGCAGGCCGACACACCAGCGCCCGGCGGTGAGCGCTTGCAATCCCCGGAAGATCGCGAAAAGCTCGACGGCCTCTGGGAATGCGTGTTGTGCTTCTGCTGTCAGACGTCGTGTCCGAGCTATTGGTGGAACGGTGACCGCTATTTGGGTCCGGCAATCTTGTTGCAGGCCTATCGCTGGATTGTTGACAGCCGCGATGAAAAAACCGGTGATCGGCTGGATAACCTCGAAGATCCGTTCCGGCTTTATCGCTGCCATACGATTTTAAACTGCACCAATACCTGTCCGAAATCGCTTAACCCGGCGCTGGCTATTGCGGAAACTAAAAAAATGATGGTCGAGCGTATGTAAGCTGGCGCATCGTTAAAGTGTGTAAAAATGGTCGCTGGATCCACCTGCGGCCATTTTTTGTAGGAGATCGAAATGTATAGCCCAAAATATCACATCGAAGAAAATCAAGAGACCCTCCAAAACGTCATGCGGGAGCATGGCTGGGCGATATTGGTTGGCAGTGTTGAGGGCACACCTTTTGCGACCCATCTGCCGTTTATGCTGGATGAAACTCGTGGTGAACAGGGTGTTCTCGTTTCCCACATGGCCAAAGCCAATCCGCACTGGCAGAGCTTTGCCGGTGACCAAGAAGCCTTGGTAATATTTTGGGGGCCACATGCTTACATCTCACCGAGCTGGTATGACAAGCAGCCTTCGGTGCCGACTTGGAATTACGTTACCGTCCATGCTTATGGCGCGCCGCGTCTTATTGACGATGAAGTGGCCATGCTCGCCGCGCAAAAAAACCTGGTTGAGACCTATGAGGGAGCAGAAGGCTGGCAGTTGGAAGATCAACCGGACAAATTTATTAAAGGTATGCTCACGGGTATCGTCTGTTTCGAAATTGAGATAACCCGCCTGGAAGGCAAATTTAAAATGAGTCAGAACCGGCATGATGACGACTTGCCGGGAATTATCAGCGGCTTACGCGAGCGTGGGCAGAGCGACGACAATGTCATCGCCGATATGCTGGAAAAATAATTATTTGATCTGGGCGTTCATATATTCGCGTAGTACCCGGTTGATGGCTGACTGTTATTTATCACTTCTACTTTTAAAAAAGGCTATGATGTCTGTATCGAGCCGGATCGAAACGGTTTTTTTCGACTCGCTTTTTCGCCCCAATTTGGCTTATGATTTTTATGGCTATATGGGGAGGCAGGCTTGAGCGGTTTTTTGGGCGTTCTCAAAGATCAATATCACACTCATATCGAGCGGCATCATAATTTACCGTTCCTCAGAGCGACAATGGCGGCTTGCGCTTTGGTGGCGACAGCCGATGGCAAAGTCAGTTTCTCGGAGCGTGTTCGTATCGATCAGATTATTGAAACTTTAGAAGCCCTGCAGGTTTATGACCCTCATGAGGCGGTTAATATTTTTACTGATTATTGCGAGGCGATTTTTTCCTCGCCCCGCGACGGACACCCTAAGGTTCTTAGCCAATTGGATGTCGTCAAAGACAATCCGGAAACCGCCGCATTATTGATCCGCATTTGTCTGGCGGTCGCTGAATCGAATGGTAAAACCAGTCTGGTCGACCAAATTGAGATTGTCACCTTATGCAGTATTTTAGAACTTGATCCGGGGCATTTTGGTTTGTACCGGACAGATTTAATTGGCCAGTTACCGGGTTAATTTAAAGCTGGTTTTTCGCTTCTAAAATATTGCACCAGCCGCGGCAGAAACACGATTGCCGCCAGCAGACCAAGTGCGATGAGGCCAATTTCAATCGCGGCATCATTGCCGGCCATGGTTTCGCGTCCAGCATAGCCGATATAAACATAGGCAATATCGCCCGGAATCATGCAGATAAAAGATGCGGCGGTGAAATGAGAGACTTTGATGCGGGTAAGGCCGAGCGCATAGTTCAGAATATTATAAGGGAAAAGCGGCACCAGTCTGACAAAGGCGACAAATCGCCAACCTTCGGCTTCAACGCCTTCAATTGACTTTGATATCCAGCCCTTGCCGCCGAGCTTCTGCCGCACATAGTCTGAGGCAACGTAACGGGCAACCAAAAAAGCCAAGATGGCGCCGATTGTTGACGCTATTAGATTATAGAAGGCGCCCCAGACGGGTCCGAAGGCGACGCCTGCCGTAATCCCCATGAGACTGCCGGGGACAAAAAAGACGGCACCAATTGTGCGGGCCAGGATGAAGATTAGCGGTGCCAACATGCCGTAACCAGCGATCCAAGCGACCAAGCTTTCGACATCAAATTTTTGGTGGTTGAGCAAGCCCCATAACGCCACGGCAATGATAAGCACTGCTAAAACAACGCGTTTTACGGTATTAAAGTGCATATTTTGTCCTGATACATCTCCAAGAGAATACATTCCCGCTGGCTAATATATAGCCGTTGTTAGCATGAATGGTGAGTAAGCTTTCTGTGAGTGAACCGTGATTGACCAATTATGAGCAATTATCCAATTGAAATTATTGAGCTAAATGCCCGGTCACATAATGTTGTAACTGATTTTAAATTCGCTTTACAACGTGGGTTGGCGGTCTTAAGTAGCCAATTATGTTGAACGAAGCTCAATCTGGTCCCCTTTTCACCTACCGCGACCGCGTGGCTGCCGGAGACCTCAATCCGGATCCCGCCCAAGAGCTATTGGCGGAGAAACTGCAAAGTCTGCACCGCGCACTCAAGGGTTATCAGCCGTCTTCGGGCCAGGCCGGTTGGAAAGACCGTTTTGGCCTGAACACCCGCCTCGGTCGCCGCCGGGAAGAGCCACTGCAAGGCCTTTACATTTTTGGTGACGTCGGGCGCGGTAAATCCATGTTGATGGATTTGTTTTATGAAACCGCACCGCTTGAGCGCAAACGCCGGGTTCATTTCCATGCATTTTTGCAAGACGTTCATAACCGCTTTAACGAATTTCGAGAAAATAACAGCGAAGGGGGTGACCCCGTCCCGAGTGTTGCCGCTGCTATTGCGGACGAGGCGTGGCTGCTGTGTTTTGATGAATTACAGGTGGTTAATATCGTTGATGCGATGATTATGGGACGCTTGTTCGAAGGTTTGCTCGAGCGCGATGTGGTCATCGTAGCAACCTCCAACCGTCCGCCAATTGATCTTTACAAAGATGGTCTCCAGCGCGAGAAATTTTTACCCTTCATTGATTTGATCAGTGAACGACTGGATATCTTGCAATTGGGAGCGGCGCGCGATTACCGTCTCGAACGCATGTTGGGCATGCAGGTCTATCATCAGCCGCTGGATGCAAGCGCTGCCAAAGACCTGGATCAATATTTTGCCGATCTGACCGAAGGCTATACGGCGGCGCCGGATAAAATTGAAGTCAAAGGCCGGATCGTTGAAATACCGATAGCGGCAGCCGGGGTCGGGCGCACCAACTTTAACAGTCTATGTGCCGAAGCTCTGGGACCAGCGGATTATCTCGAGATTGCCGAGCGCTATCATACCCTGATCCTGGATGATATCCCACGTATGGATGAAGCGCTAAAAAGTGAGGCGCGGCGGTTCATCACACTGATAGACGCGCTTTATGAAAACAAAGTGAATTTCATCTGTTCCGCCGATGCTCCACCAAATGAATTATATGTTTTGGGCGAGGGTGCTTTTGAATTTGAGCGCCTGGTTTCGCGGCTGATGGAAATGCAATCGGAAGAGTATTTGGCCCTGCCCCATGGCGCAGCTTAGGCTAAATCGCTGCTTTATTGTGTTTTCTGCCACTTACCTATTGAATTTTCACAATTTTATTAGCATTTGCACATAAGAGTGTGACGCAGTGGCTTTACTCGCCTGTTTGTGGTTAGGTAATGGATGGTGGTGCGAAGGGTTCGATCGGTTGGCTTAATTTCTTCAATGTCTAAAAGGAGTTAGGGGGTCACATCGGGGTTCTAGGTCTTGCTCTTAAACCCATTTTGCGCTACGTAGCCGGGATATATTAAGGCGCTCAATAACGAGCGAAATTGTCGCATATAAGGCGGTTGCGGCTGAACGGCCCAAAGCAAGCCGTTAAGAGAGGAAAAAGGTTTATGGCAAGAAACAAGATTGCGCTTGTTGGTGCTGGTAATATCGGTGGAACGCTGGCTCATTTGGCTGGTTTAAAAGAATTGGGTGATGTCGTTATGTTCGACATCGTCAAAGGAATTCCCCAAGGTAAATCATTGGATTTGGCGCAAAGTTCGCCGGTTGAAGGCTTCGATGCAAAAATGGTCGGCGCCAATGGCTATGGTGCGATTAAAGGTGCCGATGTTGTCATTGTGACGGCAGGTGTTGCTCGTAAACCCGGTATGAGCCGCGACGATCTGATCGGTATCAATACCAGTGTGATGCAATCTGTCGGCGAGGGCATCAAACAGAATTGCCCGAACGCTTTTGTTATTTGCATTACCAATCCGCTCGACGTCATGGTTGGTGTGTTGCGTGATGCCTGTGGTCTGCCGCACAATAAAGTTGTCGGTATGGCAGGCGTACTTGATTCCGCCCGTTTCCGCTATTTCCTGGCCGAAGAAATGAATGTCTCGGTTGAAGATGTGACGGCATTTGTCTTGGGTGGTCACGGTGATAGCATGGTGCCTTCAGTGCGCTACTCAACAGTCGCCGGTATCCCGCTGACCGATTTGGTCAAAATGAAATGGCTTACCCAGAAAAAACTCGACGAGATTGTCCAGCGCACCCGTGACGGCGGGGCTGAAATCGTAGGCTTGCTGAAAACCGGCTCAGCCTATTACGCGCCGGCCAGTTCTGCAATTCAAATGGCTGATGCTTATCTCAAAGATAAAAAACGCGTGCTGCCTTGTGCGGCTTATTTGAAAGGCCAATACGGTGTTAAGGGTCTCTATGTCGGCGTGCCGGTGGTGATCGGCGCCAAGGGCGTTGAGAAAATCGTTGAGGTCAAACTTGATGCCGGCGAAAAGAAAGCGTTTAACGCCTCGGTTCGTGCGGTCAAGAAAATGGTTCGTGAAAGCGAAAAATTACTGAAAAAAGCAGCCGCCGAAAAACGGGCGGCGGCGAAAGCTGCAAAACCAGCGGCCAAAAAAGTAACCAAAAAGGCAACAAATAAAGTGGTAAAAAAGGCCGCGCCAAAGAAAGCTGCAAAAAAGAAAGCACCAACGAAAACAACCGCTAAACGTCGCGCTAAGAAGAAATAGAACCCAATCGCGGAGCCTCGAATTTATTGAGGTTCCGCACTAACTTAAGGGCTAGAGGCTTATGAATATTCACGAGTATCAAGCGAAACAGATTTTGTCCAAATATGGTGTCGCAGTGCTTAAAGGCGGTGTCGCTTATACGGCAGCTGAAGCTGAAAATGTCGCCAAGGATCTGGGCGGACCGATCTGGGTGGTTAAATCTCAAATCCATGCCGGGGGCCGTGGCAAGGGCAGCTTCAAAGAAGACTCAGCCGGTGATGCCGGGGGCGTGCGGGTGATTAAATCCGTCGAGGAGGTCAAAGAGGCCGCCAACCAAATGTTGGGCGCAACGTTGGTTACCCATCAGACCGGACCCGAAGGCAAAGAAGTTAAGCGTGTCTATATTGAAGATGGCTGCGACATTGATCGTGAATTATATCTGAGCCTGTTGATCGATAGGGCAACCTCGCGCGTAACCATTATCGCCTGCCAGGAAGGTGGCATGGATATCGAAGAGGTTGCTGCCAAAACACCTGAGAAGATTAAGACCATCGATATTGATCCAGCGACCGGCATGAAAGGCTTTCATGCGCGTGAAGTTGCCTTTGGGTTGGGACTCTCTGGTGACCAGGTAAAATCAGCAGTTAAATTTTTGCTCTCAATGTATCAGGTTTTTGTCGAAATGGACGCCAGTCAGATCGAGATTAATCCGCTGGTCGTCACTAAAGCCGGCGAGGTGATCGCGCTTGATGCTAAAATGAATTTCGATGACAGTGCGCTCTACCGGCACAAAGATGTCGAGGAAATGCGCGACGAAGATGAGCAGGATGCGGCAGAACTTGAAGCTGAACGCCACGATCTGAATTACATCAAACTCGATGGCAGCATTGGCTGCATGGTCAATGGCGCAGGCCTGGCGATGTCGACCATGGATATTATCAAGCTGCACGGTGGTGATCCTGCAAACTTTTTAGATGTCGGCGGTGGTGCCACCAAAGAACGCGTCACCACAGCATTTAAAATCATTCTTTCTGATTCCAACGTTGAAGGTATTTTGGTCAATATCTTTGGTGGTATCATGCGCTGTGATGTGATTGCCGAAGGCGTGGTCGCGGCAGCTAAAGAAGTATCGCTTAATGTGCCATTGGTGGTTCGTCTCGAAGGCACCAATGTTGAGCTTGGTAAGGAAATTCTCGCCAAATCCGGATTGCCGATCATCTCCGGTGATGATTTGGCTGATGCCGCTGAGAAAGTGGTTAAAGCTGTTGAGGAGGCCGCGTAAAATGGCTGTTCTAGTAAATAAAGATACCAAAGTTATCTGCCAGGGATTTACCGGCTCACAAGGTACCTTCCACTCAGAGCAGGCGATTGCCTACGGCACCCAAATGGTTGGCGGCGTAACGCCCGGCAAAGGCGGCTCGACCCACCTTGATTTGCCGGTGTTTGATACTGTGGCTGACGCCGTAGAGAAAACCGGTGCCAATGCTTCTGTTATCTACGTGCCGCCACCCTTTGCCGCAGAAGCTATTCTTGAAGCAGTTGATTGTGAAATCCCACTGGTCGTTTGTATCACCGAAGGTATTCCGGTGCTGGATATGGTTGAAGTAAAACGGGCGCTGGAAGGTTCGTCGACGCGCTTGGTCGGCCCCAACTGCCCAGGTGTGATCACGCCCGGAGAATGTAAGATCGGTATCATGCCGGGCCATATTCATCAGCGCGGTAAAATCGGCGTGGTATCCCGCTCAGGCACGCTTACTTACGAAGCGGTTGGTCAGACAACATCCGTTGGACTTGGCCAGACCACCTGCATCGGTATCGGTGGTGATCCGGTAAACGGCACCAACTTTATCGATTGCCTGGAAATGTTTTTAGGTGATGATGAAACCGAAGGCATTGTGATGATCGGTGAAATTGGCGGCTCGGCTGAAGAAGAAGCGGCTGAATTCATTAAAGACTCCAAGGTTAAAAAACCAATGGTAGGCTTTATCGCTGGCGCCACGGCTCCGCCCGGACGTCGTATGGGTCATGCTGGTGCGATTATTGCCGGTGGTAAGGGTGGCGCAGGCGATAAGATGGATGCCCTGCGTAGTGCCGGTATTAATGTTACCGAATCACCGGCCGAGTTGGGCAGTACCATGCTTGCGGCGATGAAGGGTTAGTACATCCTGAGAAAGGTGTGAGTTATGGCGGATTCAACGGACTCTATTTTTACCGGCGCCAATGCAGCCTTTATTGCTGAATTGTATGACCGCTATCTCGAAGATCCGAACTCTGTGGATCAAAGTTGGTCGACCGTCTTTGCCGATCTTGCTGATGATAAATCTTCGATCCAAGGTGAAATAAACGGCGCCAGTTGGGCACGCTCAATGACCAGTGTCATCGGTGTCGTCGATCCCGAAGAAACACCAAAGAAAGCCAATGGCGCCGCACCAGCTGCTTCCGCCGCCGAAGTAAACGAAATCGCCCAACGCTCTATCCGGGCGCGCATTCTTATCCGTTCTTACCGGGTGCGTGGTCACCTGCACGCTCAATTCGATCCATTAGGGTTGGTCGGTGCCGGCTATCACCGGGAACTTGATTACAAAACTTACGGCTTTACCGAGGACGATCTAGATAAAGAGATTTATATCGACACCTTTACCTCGATGGCCGGCAAAGATACGGCGACTCTCGGTGAGATTCTCGAGGTTATGCGCCAATCTTATTGCAGCTCCATTGGCGTCGAATATATGCATATCCAGGAGATCGAAGAACGCGCTTGGATTCAGGAAAATGTAGAAGGCGTTGATTATCGCGCTAAATTTTCACC
>JABIIH010000101.1 GCA_018649245.1 Rhodospirillaceae bacterium
AAGCCACAGGATCAATTAAGACAAGTAAAACAGTGGGTTAAACAGTATTTGAACTAGTTAGCTGGGTCAGCCCCTAAAAGAATATTGGCGAGCACAACAGTTTTGGCCTCTGCAGGCGCATCGCTTATATCTGCGGCAGATGCCCAGGCACAGAATAAGGCTATGAAGATGTCCGCAGGCGTGACCGGATCTTTCAAGTCGATTTTGGCCTTTGGTGATCAGGATTCTAAGTTCGAATCCACGACCAGCGGCACCAGTCGAACTGGCTATGATCAGTTTAATATCTGGAATAATTCGGAAATTCATTTTACCGGCACGACCAAACTCGACAGTGGCGTCACCGTCAGTGTTTTAGTTGAATTGGAAAGTGACGCGGTAAAGGGTGGCAGCACGATTGATGCTTCACATCTCACGGTTGCCGGCGGTTTTGGTTCCTTTAGAATTGGTACGACGAATAATGTCACCAAGGTGCTCGGCAATATCGCTCCATATGTTGGCATAACTTCTTCAAATGATGGCGATGCAAGCAATGTCATTATCACGCCATCGGCTGTGAGTGTCGGGGCAGATACCTATCTGGTGACCTCGAAGCATATGGCTATCGCTTATATTTCGCCGTCATTTTCAGGCTTTGGTGTAGCCGCCTCTTATATTCCTTCAACCACCAATACCACCGACGTCATGCCGGCGGTGGGTGGTAATACAGGCACCGAATTGCAGCAATATAATGTTGCCGTGACCTATGGCGGTAAACTCGGTAGTGCAGACTTAAAGGCCGATGTTTCCTACGCCGAGAATCATGGTGAGGCGGCTTCCTCAAGTAAAGGTTGGCGCGGCGGCTTGAATGTAGGGATCGGCGGGTTTGTAGTCGGCGGTTCTTACCGGGTTGTGTCTGAAATTGATAAAGGCCTGACAACGACTGCCAATAATCCGAATGAGAAAGCCTTTGATCTTGGTTTTACCTATGGCGTGGGTGATTGGGCCGTCGGCATCAACTACTTGAATGTGGTGGCGCCAAAATCTACCTCAACAGCTGGTGATGATGAAGCATCGCAACTCTTTTTTGGTGCTTCCTATAGAATCGGTACTGGCGTAGATTTCTTAGGTAATGTTTTCTATGCAGATTGGGATGACGAGTTAACCACCCACGGTAACAACAATGATGGCTTTGGTGTACTAGCCGGCATTTCTGTTTCCTTCTAAAATTAGAAATCGAATTAAAAAAGGCGAGGATGATAAATCTTCGCCTTTTTTATGTTTATGCTGAAGCAGTCACGCTGGCTTGAAGGATCAGTCCGGCGTTTTTGTTGTGACAATAGTCAAATATGGATTAAAGTACTTGTCATAAGAATAAGTATTCAGGCAAAAAAATAGCCGACAAAAAAATATTTGGGTGGATAAAACGTAAGCCGGGGGTCACGTAATCAATGGATGTTAGTATGCTGGACATGGCGGTTAAAGCCGCCGTGACATTGGCTGATCCACTTAGATTGGGTTTTTTAGGGCTCGGCGTGATAATCGGCTTAGTGTTGGGGGTTATCCCAGGGCTCGGCGGATTGGTGGGCTTGTCGCTACTACTGCCGTTTACATTTTCGATGGATCCGTATACCGCCTTAGCGTTTTTAATGGGTCTCTCTGCCGTTTCGGCGACGAGTGATACTATTCCGGCGGTTTTATTTGGCGTGCCGGGAACCGTGGCGTCAGCGGCGACCATTCTGGATGGTTTTCCGATGGCCCGGAAAGGGGAAGCTGGCAGGGCTTTTGGTGCGGCCTTTACGGCCTCCGTTATGGGTGGGCTGTTTGGTGCTGTCTTGTTGGGCGTTAGTATCCCAGTGTTGCGGCCAATCATGCTTGCCATCGCATCGCCTGAATTGTTGGCGATCTGTCTGTTTGGCTTGTCTCTGGCGGCGGTGCTGGCAGGCGGCTCACCGCTTAAAGGTATGATCGCGGTTTGCTTAGGGTTGATTATTGCCGCGACCGGAGAGGATACGGCGGGTGAGTTGCGCTGGAGTTTCGATTCTCTGTACCTCTATGACGGTTTTCCGATCGTGCCGATTGCGCTTGGGCTTTTCGCCATCCCTGAAATTGCCGATATGGTTATTCAACGTTCCGCTATTCAGCAAACCGGAGATGTCGCCACTGTAACGCGGCGGTCGCAATGGCAAGGTGTTAAAGACGTCTTTAAAAATTGGTTCCTGGTCATTCGCTGTTCATCGATTGGCGCCGGCTTGGGTGCAGTCCCAGGTATCGGAGCACCGATCCTGGATTGGGTTGCCTATGGCCATGCCGCCAGAACGGAGAAAGGTGCGGCGGATACTTTTGGCAAAGGTGATGTGCGCGGCGTGATCGCTTCTGAATCTTCCAACAACGCCAAAGAAGGCGGTTCCCTAGTGCCGACTATTGCCTTTGGTGTGCCGGGTACCGCCTCAATGGCGCTTATCTTGGGAGCGTTCGTCATTCATGGGCTGGTGCCAGGTCCGGACATGCTGTCAAAGAATTTGGATGTGACCTACACCCTAGTTTGGAGCATCGCAATTGCCAATGTGCTCGGCGCCGGTATCTGCTTTATGTTTGCCAACCAATTTGCCAAGGTCGCGGTTATTCGGATTGGTATTTTGGCTCCCGTTATTTTGGCTGTGGTATATTTGGGGGCGTTCCAAGGCAAGCATGCCTGGGGGGATATTTATACCCTGCTCGCCTTTGGTTTTATTGGTTTTTCAATGAAGCGTTTGCGCTGGCCCCGCCCGCCTTTGATTTTAGGTTTTGTGCTGGGTGAGTTAATTGAGCGCTACATGTTTATCTCCGCCGAGGTGTATGGCTGGAGTTGGCTAACCCGGCCAATCACCATGATTATTATTGCCATCACTCTGTTTGGACTTTTTAGACCGATCCTTCGCTACTACTTTTCCAAAGAACGCCGGGGCAAACCCCGCGTACCATTTAAACTGACCTTTCAAGCCGCCAAATTGAACACGGATTTGCTGCTGACCATTGGCCTGATGGTGCTGTTTATCGCCGCTGTCTCAGCAACGACCGAATGGGAAGAATTCCGCTCACAAATCATGCCGCAATCGATCGGCACTGCCGGCATTGTCTTTGCGATCCTGCTTGCTTTGGTTCATGTCTTTGTCAGCCCGGCTTATATCGCCGCCATTAAAGGCAAGTCACCACGCGACCGCATAGATTATGGTGACGGGCAAGAAGAAAAAGCGGAAGATGGCCAGCATTTTGATCTCACCACCGATTTTGGTGATCTCAGTGTGAATGAGATTAGGCTCAGGGCGTTTAGCTATTTTGCCTGGTGTGTTGGCTTTTTTGCCGGTGCCATGGTGTTTGGCCTGTTGCCGACGATGTTTGTTTTCATAGTTGCGTATATCCGGCTTCACGGTAAAGAAAGCTGGGCTATGGCATTCGCTGTCGCCGTACCACTCTGGCTTTTAACTTATATTTTATTTCACCAAGTATTGCACGTACCGTGGCCACAATCGTTACTAGGTGACACATTTGGAATATTAAGGACTTTCCCAAATTTTAATTTTTTCTAGTAACTCGTTAGAGTTCTAATTATTTACTTTTAAAAGGTATCAAATCTGACGTAACATCATTTCCAACAATAATTTAAAACCAACCTAACACTGGGGAGATAACTATGAAAATGCGAACATCACTAAGTATTTTGGCACTTGGCGTGGCGGCGACGTTCTCGTTGGACGCACCGGCTGCAGCTCAGGGCTTTTATGCTGGCAAACAAATAACCCTGGTTGTCGGGGCGAGTAACCGTGGAACCTATGCCGGATATTCTCGGGTTCTGGCAATCCACATGAGCAAGCATATTCCAGGCAATCCTAAAATTATTTTATCCGTTAAGGGTGGCGCCAGCGGTGGCATGGTCGCAGCCAACTTTATGAATAACGCGGTGCCCAAAGATGGTACGGTAATGGGTATTACCCAGCAAACCATTCCCGTCAGTCAATTTTTGCGCCCTGGCGCCGGCCGCTATGATGCGACCAAATGGGGCTGGATCGGCAACATATCGCCGATCACAAATATGGTGGCACTGTGGCATAAGTCACCAGCGCAAACTTTGGAAGAAGCCAAAAAAGTTGAGGTCCGGGTGAGTGCTACGGGTAAATCTTCACCGACTTATGTCTATCCATCACTGATGAACCGCTTTTTTGGTACGAAGTTTAAAATGATCACCGGCTATAAAGGAATCGGTGGTATGAACCAAGGAATGCTACAGGGCGAAACCCATGCGCGTGGTGCTTCCTGGTTAAGCGTAGTCACTAAAGCTCCTCATTTCATCAAGGAAAAGAAGCTAAAGCCAATCATCCAGGACGGCTTGAAGCGCGATCCGATGCTGCCAAATGTGCCGACTTTCCTTGAGTTGGCAAAAACGCCCACCGAAAAAGGTGTCTTTGAGCTGGTCGCGATTGGCTCGACCTTTGGCCGTTCTTATTTCATACCGCAAGGCGTGCCGGCGGCTCGTTTGGTAACCTTAAGGAAAGCCTTCCAGGCAACCATGAAAGACCCGGCGTTTTTGGCGCAAATGAAAAAGCAAAAAAATCCAGTTAATCCAATGACCGGCCCAGAATTGGAAGGCTTGATTAAACGCATTCAAGCGACCAAACCTGATGTGCTCAAACTTGCTCAAAGTGCCATGGTCTTCAAGAAAAAGAAGAAATAGCTAAAACCAAAATCAAAAATGGGCGGTGGGTGATATTCACTCGCCGCCTATTTTTATTTTGAATATCCAAATATACTCTGCTGGCATCACCCGTCGTAGCTTGGTATTTCTGCATCTGCCCGGCTACCACTATGATGTGGAAAATTGGAGAAAAAATATAAAATGGATGATGTATCCGAAAAACCTGGTGTTGATGCCGATATTCCATCTCCCGCAGAGTTGGTAGAACGCGCGCGTGCCTTAACGCCACAGTTAAAAGAGAACGCCACAGCCTGTGAAAAAGCCCGGCAAATGCCTGAAGAAAATTATCAGGCCTATGTCGAAGCCGGCATTCTTAATGTCTGCAAGCCAAAGGGCTATGGCGGCTATGAATATGGCTGGGATGTGCTGTGTGAGATTGCTTATGAATTGGGGCGGGGCTGTGGTTCCAGCGCCTGGGTATATTCCGTCCTGGCGGAACACAATCAGACGGCGGGCACTTATCCGCTCGAGGCACAACAGGATGTTTGGGGCGAAAATTCAAACACCGTAATAGCGTCCGGTAATTCCCCGGATGCCGACATGGAGCGGGTTGACGGTGGCTGGCGGATTACCGGCCAGCTTAATTATTCCAGCGGCTGCGACTTTGCTGATTGGCATTTAACCGGTATGGCAATCGGCGGTAAGCCCTTGAAGATTTTAGTGCCGCAAGCCGAATGCGAGATCATCGATAATTGGCACGTGGTTGGACTTGCGGGCACGGGCAGTAAAGATATCAAAATGGACAATGTCTTTATTCCCGATCACCGCACCATTCCCATCGGAGAAAAAGGGCCGTTGTTTGATAAAGCGCCCATCTTTAGGATTCCACAATGGTCGGTTAATCCTTTCAGTCTGGTTGGGGTAACCATCGGTATCGCTCAGGGTGCGATTGATCAATTTGTCGAAGACATGAAAACGAGGGCATCACGCTTCGGCAGTAAAGTCGCTGAATTTCAAAGCCTACAACTGAGGTTGGCTGAATCCGCCGCCGAAGTGGATGCAGCTAAAAAAATCATGCTCAGCGATCTGCGTGAAACCATGGAGTTTCTAGAACACAATGAAGCGCTAAGCATAGAAATGATGGCGCGCAACAAACGCGATATGGCTTATTGTCCGATTTTGGCGACCCGCGCCGTTGATAGAATTTTTTATGCCGCCGGCGCTGGTGGCTTATTCCTAAGCGAGGATATCCAACGTTCTTTCCGCGATGTTCACGCTGGTAACAAACAAATAGCGCTTAACTGGGACATCAATGGCACGACCTATGGCAAGGTTGCGCTAGGGCTCGATCCGGCACCAGTACGCTGGTAAAACCTCCAATGGCAGATATCTCACCGCAGGCGTTGATTGATCGGGCAACAGCCTTAATTCCTGTTTTGCAAGAGCGCGCCGAGGAATGCGAGAATTTACGCCGCCTGCCGGAAGCCACGATTGCCGATTTAAAATCCTCTCAACTTGTCGATGTTTGTAAACCAAAGCAATTTGGCGGCTTCGAATTCGGCTGGGAGGTGTTCTGCAAAATAATTATGGAGCTCGCGCAGGGTTGTGGCTCTACGGCCTGGGTATATGCGGTTTATGCCGAGCACGCCTGCCGTATGGGGAACTACCCGCTAGAAGTTCAGGAAGAAGTCTGGGGCCAGGATCCGTCTACCTTTATTTCGTCGGGTAACAATTGGCAGACTGAATTGAAGCCCGTCGATGGCGGTTTTCGCCTATCGGGCCGCTTTAACTATTCCAGCGGCTGTGATTACGCCGGCTGGCACATGACCGGCGGTATGGTGGCGGGCAAAAACGAGCGCCGCCAGATTTCTTTTCCAGCCTCGGACCGGGAACTGGACGACAATTGGCACGTGGTTGGCTTGGCCGGTACCGGCAGTAAAGACTACATTCTAGATAACGTATTTATTCCCGAGCACCGGACATATCCTGTTCCCGGACCAGGATTGCGCGCCAAAGACAAGGTGATCTTCCGTCTGCCACAATGGTCGGTCTATCCGTTCGATCTGGCCTCGGTTTCCGTTGGCGTCGCGCAAGGAGGGCTGGATCGCTTTGTTGAATCACTAAAATCGCGCATCTCGCGCTTTGGCGCCAAAATCGCCGAATTCCAAAGCCTGCAGCTGCGAATTGCGGAATCTGCGGCAGAGCTCGATATGGCGCGGCGCATTATTTTTGATGATCTGCAGGAATCACAAGAGTATCTCGAACACAATGAAAAACTGCCGCGTGAGATGATGGCGCGCAATAAGCGGGATATGGCTTATGCACCGGTATTGGCGATGCGGGCAATTGATCGAATATTTTATGCTGCTGGAGCAGGTGGTTTGTTTATGTCCAATGATTTGCAGCGCTGTTTTAGGGATGTCCATGCCGGTGCGGCTCAATTGGCGCTGGATTGGGACGTTAACGGCACAACTTGGGGGCAGGTGGCGTTGGGTCTCGATCCCGGTGTTGTTCGTTGGTAGGTTAGCTAAATAGTGCCGGCGACTTCTTTGCAGACAGCCCTAATTTCAGAAATCATATCCCGGCAGGCGGGGGACAGGCGGCCAAACTCACGGGTTGTCAGCTGCATCGGTAGGACAAAATCATCGTGCTCGACCGGTAAAATTTTCATCGAGCCTTCAGCAATTTCGTGACTAATTTGCTGGCGCGACAGCATGCCAATCAAATCACGGCGTCTTAACAAAGCAACCGCGGCAGTTCCTGGTGCCATTTCGATGGGGCCTTTCGGCGGCACCAGGCCGTGGCGGATAAATATATTGTTGAGACGTGGGCGTGCCCGTGCATCAGTCGGCGGTAATATCCAATCCGCTTCCGAAAGTTTTTTGAGTGAAACTTGATTGAGACTGGCAAACGGATGATCAGCTCTAACCACAAGCACAGGGCGCGATTCAGTCAACAAGTCGGTGTTCAGCCCGGGAGTCGTGTTATTCAATTGTGACGGGCCGAGCATGATGTCAATTTCGCCAACCAACAACTTAGCCGATAACTCATCAAAATCGCCTTCAATTACTGAAATTTGAGCATTTGGTCTGCTGTCGAGCAAGCGATCAATCGCGATATGGGCTATGGTAAAGCCTTCAAAAGGACCGACACCCAAATTGACATGGCCTTCTTTGGAGCCACGCAACTCATCGATTTCCTCTGAGGCAAATCGCAAATTGGCTTCGATGATCTTGCCATAATCAACCAGGGTTTTACCGTATTCGGTTAACTCAATACCCCGCGGTCCCCGGTTCATCAATTTTACCTGCAGGCTTTCCTCGATTGAGCGGATGCTGCGAGACAGCGCCGGCTGGGCAATTGACAAGGCTTCGGCTGCCTGGCGTATACTGCCCTTCTCGGCAACGGTAATAAGTTGCCGGATCTGTTTAAGTTGAAGATGTGGCATTGACGATGTGGTCACTAAATTTCCCTATAAATTTTCCAGTTTGAACCACTCATAGACGATTAATAGGTATAACAGCAACAAATTCCAGCTGAAAAATCCGTTTTTTTTACTATTTTTTTTTACTTTATGGCAGAAATAAGCCAGTTATTAGGTATACCGCGGGAGCATATCTCGGGCGTAATAAGTATGTTACAGGACGCTCTGAGATTTTTAGAATGGGTCCTGTTAGTACCATTGAGGTCAAACACTTGTGGGAACATTTGGTCCTGAATTTAATTTAGAACCGACATCCCGGGGGAAGACTCTGTAAGTTGACGCTCTCTAAAAATGGGGGGAGTATGCCCACAAACCTTGCCGGGGCAAATGTCTCTGGCAAGGTTTTTTTATTTGGGTTTACCTAGGAAATTATAAATGGACGGAAACGTCGCTCAACCAGGAAAAACGATCTCAAAACAGATTGATGATGAACTGCCGACTCGTGAAGAATTAGTTCAAAGCGCCCGTGACATGGTCCCGACGCTTATTGAGCGTGCACCTCAATGCGAAGCTCTGCGCCGCGCCCCAAAAGAAACCATCGAAGATTTCAAGAAAGCTGGATTTTTTAAAATTGGCCTGCCGAAAAAATATGGCGGCTACGAGATGGATTACGATGTGCTCTGCGAAGTCATCATGGAAATCGCCCATGGTTGTGGCTCAAGTGCCTGGAACCTGGCGGTATTGGGTGAGCACAATTATACCCTGACAAATTCCACCGCCGAAGTATTGGACGAATTATGGGCAGATGATCCCGATGTCTTGCTTTCATCCGGCAACGATCACAACGCCGAATTAACGCCCACCGATGGCGGCTTTATTTTTAATGCGCGGCTGCAATACTCCAGCGGCTGCGATTATGCCAGCTGGTGGATGTGCCGGGGTTTTGAGAAGGGAAGCGGGCAGCCGCGCGGTGTGATCATCCCGAAAAAGCACGCCACCATAATTGAAGAATCCTGGCATGTGGCCGGTCTCGCCGGATCCGGTAGTAAAGACGTTGAGTTTAAAGACGTGTTTGTACCGACAAAACATTTGCGCTCAACGCCGTTTAGCCCGGAATGGGGTGGCAAGGCTGCCGGAGTGACCAACCCGGCAACCTATAGATTGTCACAGCAATCAACCAAGCCGTTCACACTGACCTCAGTGTCTGTTGGCATTGCCGGCGGAGTACTCAAAGCCTTTACCGAACAAATGAAAGAGCGCCAGTCTCGCTTTGGCCACAGCGTTGCCGAGTTTCAAAGCCTGCAATTAAGATTAGCTGAATCCGCAGCGGAGTATGATACTGCACGGAAAATCGTCTTGAGCGATTTGCAGGAATCGCTCGCCATTTTACGTGAAGAAGAAGATATTCCCGAGGAACTGCATGCCCGCAACCGCCGCGACATGGCGTATTGCCCGCGCTTGGCGGCAGCTGCTGTTGATAGACTGTTTTATGCCGCTGGGGCAGGTGGGCTGTTTTTGGATGGAAATCTGCAGCGCCAGTTTAGAGACGTTCATGCCGGCGGAGCCCAGGTTTTTCTAAATTGGGATATCAATGCAACCGCCTATGGCAGAGCGATATTAGGTCTGGAACCACAAGGTCCAACTGGGCCATAATGGACGGATAACAAAAGAAAAATTTTAGTTTGAACAATTAAAAATAACCTAAAAATTTTTAAATCTATAAATGGGAGGAATAAATGAAAAATAGTTTTTTATCTAAGGGTCTTAAGACCCTGCAGCGTGGGGCGTTTGTCGCCGGTGCGCTGGCAGCCGGCTATGCCTTATCAGGTATTGATCCAGTTAATGCCGCCCCAAAAAAAGGCGGTAAGCTTCGCATCGCGATCATCGCCGATATCGGTGGTTTTGATAGCTTGAAGATTCCGATTACGGGGCGTCAGCGGGCGTTTGTGATGCAGGCAATCCACGAAAACTTGTTTGATATGGACCCTGACACTTTTAAAATTGTGCCACGCACTGGTCTTAAGGCCGAAGCCAGCGACGATTTTAAACGCTGGCGCGTTACGCTTCGCCAAGGCGTAAAATATTCGAATGGCGTAGAAATGACGTCGGCAGATTATAAAGCTCATTTTGACCGTCTCCTGAACAATAAAAAATTTGGAAATCGTTTCCGGAGCACGCTCGGTCCTCGTCTTGATCATGTTGAAGCACCAAGCAAATACGAAGTTGATTTTGTGTTCACTGAGCCAAGCCCAGGCTGGAAAACCATCATGACCCTCAATGATCTGGTTTGGTGGGTACGTCCAAAAAGCTATCTGGATGCCAATAAAGGCAAGAAGACGTTCAACAACAACACCGTAGGTGCCGGCCCGTACATATTAAAAAAATGGCGTCGTTCGAGCAGCATTGTTTTAGCAAAAAACCCACATTATTGGGATAAAGCCAACCAACACGTTGATGAAATTCATCTTCAGATTATCAACCAGCAGCTTAGTCGAATGCAGGCATTGCAAGCTGGTCAGATGGACTTCCTTTGGCTGCCACCTGCATTGGCGATCGTTGCCAAAAAGGATAAAAGTCTGAGACATGTTACAGGTCCAAGTTTCTTTGCTGGTCTTGGTATCGCGTTCAATCAAAGTAAGCCGCCCTTTAATGATATTCGAGTTCGCAAAGCGCTTGTTCATGCACTTGATCGTGATCTTATAGGGTCAGTCATCACGAAAGTTCCAGAAAAAGCGCCAACACATATGTATTCGGCGGAGCATCCTTGGGCTTGCAAAGGCATTGAGTATCCTGAATTCAATCTAGCCAAATCAAAAGCATTGCTTAAAGAGTATGGTAAGCCGGTCAAAATGACGCTTAATATTGTTGCCCTGCGTGATTTAATTCGTGTTGGTGAAGCATATCAGGCTTATTGGAAAGAAGCTGGCTTCGAAGTCGCTGTTAAACCTGGTGGGCGTGGCCCAAAATGGGGACGTGCCGTGGCTTCAAGAAAGTTTGATTTCTGGTGGCATAACTACGCCGCCAACAATGACCCAAGCTTGGTCGGCATGATATTTCATTCTAAATCACGTGCTAATCTCATGCAGATAAACGATCCCGCAATTGATGCGGCGATTGCAAAAGTTAAGGCTGCTCGTGGTCGTGCGGACCGGTATAAAGCCTCTTGCGATTTCCAGAAATTGTTGATTAAGCAAGTGCGTATTTTACCGTGGGAGCAAAGAGGCGTAACTGTCGTCTTTCAGCCTTATGTGAAAAACGTCATCAAACCATTATCTATTTTTCCTAAGTACCAAAGAGTTTGGTTAGATAAGTAATCTTCTTGAGGGCCTATCAAATTTTTTGATGGGCCCTCATTTATTTCTCAAAAAGACTTTAGATAGATGAATTACCTGCGCTACAGAATTCTTCGGGTGATCCCCGTTTTCTTCCTGGTTACTTTCGCGAGTTTTGCCCTCTTGAACATTCTGCCGGGTGATGCGGCTGATGCCATCCTAGGGGGTGCCGATTCAACCGACAATACCGAAGGGTTGGCTGAAGCACGTGAGGCACTGCGCGAGGAGTTGGGATTAGATCGCCCCATAATCGTGCGCTATTTTTCTTGGTTGGGCGGTGTCGTTCAAGGAGATTTTGGTGATTCCTACGTGCAAATTGCCCCGGTATGGGAATTGTTGGTAGAAAGATTGCCCGTTACCATTGAACTCCTCATTTTATCTCAATTTTTGGCACTTCTAATTGCGCTCCCTTGTGGGGTTTATTCGGCCTTAAAAGCCGATAAAGCAGCTGATCGGGCGATTGGCACGATCGCTTTTGGTCTCGTCGCCATGCCGCCCTTTCTCTTGGCTATTCTTTTGGTCTTTGTATTCGCAGTTGCCTGGAAAATATTCCCGGCCAGTGGGTATTTTCCAATTGAAGAAGGCTTAGGCCAGAATTTGTACCATTATATTATGCCTGCAACAGTTATCGGTTTGTTAGAATCACCTGTTCTCATGCGTGTTTTACGCGTTGACCTTATCGCCACGCTCCAAGAAGACTATATTGCCTTGGCTAGGGCTAAAGGTATGTCGACAAGTTATATTCTGTTTCGCCATGCGTTGCGCCCATCGTCATTTACATTGGTAACCGTACTGGGATTACAGTTCGGATTCCTCCTTAGTGGAACGGTTATCATCGAGCAGATTTTTTCTTTGCCCGGCATGGGAAAACTTATTCTCGATGCGATCGACAACAGGGATTCTATGTTGCTCCAAGGGGGCGTGACGTTGATAGCGCTTGCTTATGTTGGCATTAATTTGGCAGTGGATATGTTGTATGCGGTTTTAGATCCGAGAGTAGGGCGAAGCCAAGGAGCAGGGTCATGAGTGATACCGCACTTGCTCCTGGGGATATTGGTAGGCTGAATGAAGAAAAAGCCGAGAAAGGCGCCTGGTCCCGGCTTGGCTGGGTATTCTGGATTGCCTTTGGCTGGGTATTTCTTATGTCCTTCAGTGCGCTTTTTGCCGATTTATTGGGATTTCAAGACCCGCTAAAAACAGATTTACGGAATACTTTTAGCCCGATGATGAGTGATGGTCATCTGCTGGGTACCGATCCCGTAGGACGTGACATGTTAGCGCGTATTATTTATGGCGCCCAGGTTTCGCTTCAAATAGCCTATACGGCTCCATTGATTAGTTTGGTCTTAGGCCTCACTTTTGGCATCAGTGCGGGCTATTTTCGTGGCAAAGTTGACGGCACGATTGGGATTTTTGTTGATGCCATTTTGGCTTTTCCAAACATAATCGCGATTATAGCGATCTTATATTTCCTTGGGGCAACGCTTTTCAACATGATTTTGGTTTTAGGTTTTTTTGGCATGGTTGGCGACTTGCGAGTCGCCCGGGCCAATACAATTTTATATGCCGAACGCGAGTTCGTGCTGGCGGCTCGGGCGCAGGGTGCCTCTCACCTCCGCATTATGTTCAAAGAGCTACTACCGAATGTGATGATACCTGTACTTGCCCTTGCAGTGATTGGAATGTCACGGGTAATTGTGATCGAGGGCATTCTATCTTTTTTAGGTGTCGGCTTGCCACCGCCCACTGCCACCTGGGGTAAAATGATTTCGGAAGGATATACGGAACTCAGCTTTGCACCGCATGTGACATTTTTGCCGGCAGCAGCAATGTTCTTTACTATTTTGAGCTTTAATTTGATCGGTGACCGGCTGCGGACGCTGACCAACGCTAAAACGGGCCAGCTTTGACTCTGTGTTAATGCGCCAAAATTTGGCTTAAGAACAATTTAGTCCGCTCGTGCTGAGGATTGTCAAAGAACTCATTCGGTTCGTTTTCTTCGACAATTTGACCTTCATCCATGAAGATAACGCGGTTAGCGACGGTTTTGGCAAAACCCATTTCGTGGGTGACACAAATCATAGTCATGCCGGTCTCTGCCAGCTCGATCATGGTGTCTAAAACTTCTTTGATCATTTCCGGATCAAGGGCGGAGGTCGGCTCATCGAACAGCATAATATTGGGGTTCATGCAGAGCGAGCGGGCAATAGCAACACGTTGTTGCTGGCCACCGGAAAGTTGGCCGGGGAATTTTTGCGCCTGATCTGGAATTTTCACGCGCTCCAAATATTTCATGCCGATTTCTTCGGCTTCCGCCTTTGGTACTTTGCGCACCCAAATTGGCGCCAAGGTGAGGTTCTCGAGCACGGTCAAATGAGGAAACAAATTGAAATGCTGGAAGCACATGCCAACTTCACGGCGAATTTGTTCGATATGTTTCAGATCACTGGTTAGTTCCACGCTATCAACAATAATTTGTCCCTGTTGATGTTCTTCGAGACGATTGATGCAGCGGATTAAGGTAGATTTACCGGAACCGGAGGGGCCGCAGATCACGATCCGCTCTCCCTGATCAACCAACAAATTGATGTCTTTCAGAACATGAAACTCGCCATACCATTTGTGAACGCCGATCATCTGAATGATGCCGGCTTTTTGAGTTTCAGTTGTTTCTTGCGGTGCAGTATTCTGCATGTGATCTCTCCGAGTAAAACTCTTAGCGTTGATGACCGGTATGAAGCTTGCGTTCGAGGGCGATGCTGTAGCGCGACATAGTGAAACAGAATACCCAGAATACAAACGCGGCAAAAATGAAACCTTCGGTCGAAACTTCCGGCCAAGCCGGGTCAACAATGGCAGAAGCCACAGTTTGAAGCACGTCAAACAAACCGATAATGAGGACCAAGGTTGTGTCTTTAAACAAAGCGATAAACGTATTTACGATACCCGGGATTACAAGTTTCAAAGCTTGAGGTAAAATTATCAATCCCATGCTTTTCCAATAGCCGAGCCCAAGTGCTGCCGCCGCTTCATACTGGCCCTTTGGGATCGCCTGCAATCCACCGCGAATAACTTCAGCCATATAGGCTGATTGGAACATTGTAATACCGATGAGCGCGCGCAGTAATTTGTTGAAATTGGTTCCTTCCGGCAGGAACAGCGGCAACATGACCGAGGCCATGAAAAGGACGGAAATTAAGGGTACACCGCGCCACAGCTCGATAAAGACAACGCACATTGTCCGGATCACCGGCATTTCTGAGCGCCGACCGAGCGCCAAGAGGATACCAATTGGCAAGGCAGCGACGATACCGACAAATGAAATAACCAAGGTCAGCGCAAGACCGCCCCATTTATCCGTAGGTACCGGCTCAAGTCCAAATATACCGCCCAATAGAAGAATGCCTGCAATGATCGGAAAACCAATCAGGAAGAACCAGCCGAGATAGCCTTTATAGGGCGCATTTTCGATCATTTGCGGAATGATCAATAAGGCGAGCAGCACAAATACAACATTGATGCGCCAATACTCTGCCTTGGGATAAAAGCCATAAATAAAGAAATCGAGACGTTGCCCGACAAACACCCAACAAGCGCCATCATGTGAACACGCATTCTTGTCCGTACCAACCCAACTGGCACTGAAAATGGCCCAATCGAGCGCCGGCACGATCAAGGAATAAATTATGAACAATCCGACCAACGTTAATAACGTATTCATCGGTGAGGAAAACAGATTTACTCTCAGCCAGCCGATAACGCCTACGGTAGAGGCGGGGGGCGCTAAATCTGGATGTGGTTGAAAGTCGCTCATATCCGCCTCCTATCGCTCAACCAGCGCGACGCGCTTGTTATACCAATTCATAATTGCCGATATGCCTAGACTGAAGGTCAGGTAGACCGCCATGGTCATAGCAACAATCTCAACCGCCTGGCCGGTCTGGTTTAAGGTTGTGCCCATAAACACCGAGACCAAATCCGGATAGCCAATGGCTGTCGCTAAGGACGAGTTTTTGGTTAAGTTCAGATACTGGCTTGTCAGCGGCGGAATAATGACGCGCATCGCTTGTGGAATAATGACCAAACGAAGGGTCGGGCCGTTCCGTAGCCCCAGCGCACGGGCAGCTTCGGTTTGACCATGGCTCACAGCTTGAATGCCGGACCTGACAATTTCGGCGATAAAGGCCGCTGTATACATGGTCAAGGCCCAAAGCAGCGCCATAAATTCAGGGATGATATTGGAGCCGCCGACAAAACTAAATCTTTCAAGCGCAGAATATTCCCAGGAGATTGGCATGCCCATTGCTAAAAAAACCAGCAATGGAAGACCGGTGATCAACGCTACTGAGGTTAAGAAAACTGGGAACTGATCACCTGATTGTTCCTGGCGTTGCCGAGCCCATCGCTTGATGTAAACAATGGCGGCTATCGCGACAAGAAAGGCGATCGTAACCAAACCAAAACCATCCTCAAAAATAGGTTTTGGTAAAAACAGACCGCGGTTATTGAGGAAAAATGATTCGCCATATTTAATACTGTTTTGGGGATCGGGAAGGGCTTGAAGAACCGCCACTGACCAAAAGATAATCTGCAACAGCAACGGAATGTTGCGGATGATTTCGATATATACTGTGGCAAGTTTTGAGACCAACCAGTTGTTTGAAAGTCGGGCAATACCAATAACGAAGCCTAAAATCGTGGCTAGGATAATGCCGCAAAAGGCTACGATGGCTGTATTTAATAAACCAACAAAGAAAGTTCGCCCGTAGGTGTGGGTTTCATCATATTCGATCAGGCTCATCAGGATGCCAAAGCCGGCTTCTCTCGTGAGAAAGGCAAAGCCGGTTGAGACGCCGCTTTTCGCCATATTGGACAGCGTGTTATCAAAAATGGAATAAAAGAAATAGCCAAGCAAACCGATGGCAACGACTTGGAAAAAAATTGACCGGACAAACGGGTCATTCCACGGTGGCGGCTTGGCGACCGTTGTCCCCGCTTTATCAGCTTGATCAGACATTAACTACACCCTGTTTGCGAGCTTGTTTGACGCTCTTTTTATAACACTAGCCCCCTGTCACGAGAATGCAACAGGGGGCCAGGTTAAATTATTTAATACGCTAATTTTTGTTAGCGGATTGGTGGGGCATACATGATGCCACCTTTACTCCAAAGAGCATTTACGCCGCGTGCAATATTAAGCGGTGTACCTTTACCAACATTACGTTCAAAAATTTCACTGTAGTTGCCTACTTGTCCAATTGCATTGGCAGCCCAGTCATTGCCGAGGCCAAGCTTCTTACCCATGTCGCTTGCCGTGCCGAGGACACGTTGGACGCTTGGGTTTTTAGAAGATTTCATGGAGGCAACATTACCGGCATTGATGCCAAGCTCTTCTGCATTGATCAGAGCGTTCAAGGTCCACTTAACGATATTGAACCATTGATCATCACCTTGGCGGACAACCGGACCAAGAGGTTCTTTGGAAATGATTTCCGGCAGAACAACGGCTTTAGTTGGGTCAGCCAATTTGGTGCGCAGTGCATAAAGCTGAGATTGATCAGACGTTAAAACATCACAACGGCCGGATTCAAAACCTTTAACCGATTGGTCTGACGTATCAAACACGACTGATTTGTATTTCAAGTTATTGAAACGGAAGTAATCAGCCAAGTTCAACTCAGTGGTCGTACCGGCTTGAATACATACAGCTGCACCAGAAAGTTCTTTGGCGCTTTTGACACCAAGTTTGGTGCTGACCATGAAGCCTTGACCGTCATAATAGCTAACACCGGCAAAGTTCAAACCCAGCGAGGTGTCGCGCGTATGAGTCCAGGTGGTGTTACGTGACAGAATGTCAATCTCGCCGGACTGCAAGGCAGTAAAGCGTTCTTTAGCCGTCAGTGGTGTAAATTTAACTTTGTCGGCACTGCCCAGAACAGCAGCAGCAACAGCACGGCAGACGTCAACATCAAGGCCAGACCATTTGTTGCTTTTATCCGGAGCACTAAAGCCCGGAAGACCCGTGCTAACACCGCAAGACAAAACGCCTTTGGCTTTAACGGCGGCGAGCGTGCCACCACTTGCTTTTGCCGGTTCGGCTTTTTTAGCTGCCGGTGCGGCAGCTTTCATTTCTGCTGGTTTATTAATTGCGCCAGCTGCGAAGTAACCAACCAATGCGGCGATTACTGCAATAACAATAACGACAGGACCTTTCATGAAAACCTCCCTAATATACGTAAATCCTTAAAATGCTTCGCGTTTTAAACACGCTTGGTAATATCCGTAACATGGTTTTGTTAACGATAACAAGTGTCAAAAACCGCAAAAGCCATTGTTTCTATTGATGTCTTTATTTGTCGTGCTGCCGTTTTTGACGAGAGTCAGCAAAATCCATGATTGGCGGCATCAGATATTTGCGCAAAGTGGCGGGATCAGCCACCGGGCCTTCGCCGACCGGACGTTCGCCTCGGTTTATGGTTACCCGCTCCATCATCCGGCGCTGGGGGTAATAATCATGGAGTGCGGAGTGCTGCACTGTCTGATTGTCCCAAAAGACCAGCATATTGGGCTGCCATTGATGGCGATAGTGGTATTCGTGACGCAAAGTTTTGGCGAATAACATGTTGAGAATTGCAGTGCTTTCGTCTTCTTCCATGCCTTTGATGAAGCGGGTGAATTGTGGATTAACGAACAGGATCTTTTTGCCGGTGATGGAATGGACGCGAATGACGGGGTGGGTAACTGATGGATATTTTTCCAAAGCTAGATATTTACCTTTCCGCCCTTCTGGAGTGTCCGGGAACAGTCCCTTAAAGGGCCCCAAATCATGTACCGCTTCAAGGCCCGAGAGAAACTGCTGCAAACGGTCGGACAGGCCATCGTAGATAGCTGTCATGCTGGCAAAATTTGTGTTGCCGCCATGCTCGGGGATAATTTTAGAACACAATGCAGTGCCCATCGGCGGGCATTCGCGGAAAGTTTCATCGGTGTGCCAAACATCGGTCGGGGCAGGCGGATTGCCTTCTTTGTTATCATAGACAATGAGCTCGGGGCAAT
>JABIIH010000229.1 GCA_018649245.1 Rhodospirillaceae bacterium
CGGCGAGCATTTTCTTGACGACATCAAGCGCAGCGGCTGACAAGCCAATGCCGCCGACCCGGTATTGCATAAAGGCTTTATGGGCGATCGGCACCCAGCGTTTAACAGTCTCCAGCATGGCGTCGGCATAGACCCGGATTTCATACTGAGCATGGGCATCTGCTCGCAGTGACAGAAAATGCAGCAGATTATGGAGGTCGATTTTCCAATACCATTGGGTATACATATTGAGAGTTAAGTTCATGCGCGCCAGTTCCCGCGCCAGGCCGCTATTGCTTTCATCAACGACCTCACCTTTTTCATCCTCGTTGAGCATTTCAATGTAGTGGTCATAGTTGCGGGTGGCGTCTTCTTTTAAGATATCCAACACGCGCTGAGCTTCTTCACCTTGAAGCAGATCGCCCCGGCCCTGATGATTTTGGGTCGACTGGCTGGCGAGCTGGTCAGCGCTTGGAATATAGAACTCGCGGTCCAGCACCGAATAGCGCGCCGAGTATTCATTGACATTGGCGGTGCGATGTCTGATCCACTGGCGGGCGATGAAGATCGGCACTTTGATGTGGTACTTAATCTCGCAC
The DNA here is from genome assembly GCA_018649245.1 of Rhodospirillaceae bacterium. Taxonomy (GTDB): domain Bacteria; phylum Pseudomonadota; class Alphaproteobacteria; order Rhodospirillales; family UBA2165; genus TMED23. The sequence continues at coordinate 579 of JABIIH010000229.1, forward strand.
ATCTCGAACGGGGTGGTGTGGCGATGGCGCAGCAGATAATTAATCAGCCCGGCATCATCAGAAACTTTCTTGGTCCCCTTGCCGTAGGAGACGCGAGCCGCCTGCACAATCGCCGCATCGTCGCCCATGTAATCGATGACCCGGACAAAACCATGATCCAAAACCGGCATCGGCTCGTACAACACTTCTTCAAGCGCCGGCACTGTCGCCCGGCGGGTTTCAGAAAGAGTTGAACGGGAGGCTTCGATATCTTGTTTTTGTTCGGGTGTTAAATCCATGGAAGGGCGTTCCTAAATTTTGGCCTAAATTGAATGATATTCCGCTGCACTTTACCTGCTTGCGCGGACCGGATCAAAGATTTGAATCGGAGCTTTAAAATATTACTTTTCAGCCTCATCAAAACGCCTAGACTGCCCCCTTTCAATAGGCCTCCGATAGGACTATATTAGTTGTGCCGGTTTACCGGCTATGGCGATAAACGCTTTGTAGAATAAGCGTAACGGACCCGGGGGCAGTGCCCGGCGCCTCCACCATAATTTCCCGGTAATCCAGGGAGTTAGATAAGAATTTCCTGGAAATTAGCGGACCGTTATGGGGGCGAAACAGGATCGACGTGCGTAGTAAAAGCAAAGTTTTTGCCCGGCATTGTACCACCGTTATCGGGCTAATTTTACAAATGCTAACGATAATGAAGCATTTGCGGTAGCAGCTTAACAGCTAACCTACCACGGGGTTCGGAGGGCACCTGGCAACAGAAGCCCTCCACTAATTCGGCGAATCACCTAAGTTCTATTAGGTTGAAACGTGACTATTAATTATGTAGGGCTGATCGCAAGCAGCCAAAAGAGATAAGATGTCAGAAGAAACATTTCCGTACGACCAGTGGGTCAATGAAGCACTTCGTAGCGTTTTAAGCCGCGCTTTAAAACAGCTCGCCGAAAATGGTCCCATCGGCGACCATCATTTCTTTATCAACTTCAATACGACAGATGATGACGTCGAGATTCCCGGCTTCCTGCGCGCGCAATATCCAGAAGAAATCACCATTGTCCTGCAGCATCAATTTGAAAATCTCATTATTGATGATCAAGGTTTCGAGGTGACGTTGTCGTTCAGCGGCAAAAAAAGCCGGCTCTGTGTGCCATTCGATGCAGTGACTTCCTTTGCCGATCCTTCCGTTAATTTCGGCCTGCAAATTGGCGTTAATGCGGTTAACGAAGCCATGATGCAGGTCCAAGGCGAGGCAGAACTTGAGGACGATGTGACAGACCGCATCCAGGAAGACCTGACCGACGACATGGCTGGCAATCACGCTAATTCTCCGGCCCCCTTTGCCCCGGCGGCGGCGCTGGCTGCCGACGACTTTGAAGATGCAGAAGACGGCAGCTCTGAGTCTGACAATGAGGAAGACGACGATACGCCCAAAACCGCGGAAGTCATCGCCCTAGATGCTTTTCGCAAAAAATAAGCTGCCGAAAATAATCCCCCTTATCTTGCTATATCTAATCAGGTGATATCATGAGTGATAACGATTATTTCCCGATGGTGCCGTCCTTCGAGGACACAACGAAATACCGTCTGCTGACGAGCGACTATGTCGAAACCATTGAAGTGGGTGGCAGAGAAATTCTGAAAATCGATCCCGAAGGTATTGCGCTCCTGACCGCGCAAGGTTTTTCCGACACCTCGCACCTCTTGCGCACCGAGCATCTCGAACAGGTTCGAAAAATTCTTGATGATCCGGAAGCCTCCGACAATGACCGTTTCGTCGCCTTGGATATGCTTAAAAATGCCAACATATCTTCGGGCCGCGTATTGCCGATGTGCCAGGATACCGGCACCGCTATCATTATGGGTAAAAAAGGCGAGCAGGTTTGGGTCGACGGCAATGACGAAGCCGCTATTTCTGAAGGTGTGAAGCGCACTTACGAAACAGATAATCTGCGCTTTAGTCAATTGGCGCCGCTCTCGATGTACGATGAAGTCAACACCGGCGACAATCTGCCGGCCCAGATCGAAATCTATGCCGATAAAGGTGCCGCCTTTAAATTTATGTTTGTCGCTAAAGGCGGCGGCTCGGCCAATAAAACCATGCTCTATCAGCAAACCCGGGCCGTGCTCAACCCGGACAGCCTGATGGCGTTCCTGGATACGCAGATTCGGGGCATTGGCACCGCCGCCTGCCCACCTTATCATTTGGCGATTGTCATCGGCGGCACTTCGGCTGAGTTCAATCTCAAGATGGTTAAATACGCCTCGGCGCATTACCTCGATAATCTGCCCACGACCGGCAACGAGCACGGCCAAATCTTTCGCGATCTTGAACTTGAAAAAGATGTTCATAAATTAACTCAGGATATCGGCATGGGCGCCCAGTTCGGCGGCAAGTATTTCTGCCATGATGTGCGGGTCATCCGCTTGCCGCGCCACGGCGCATCGTGCCCCATCGGTATTGGCGTTTCGTGTTCAGCAGACCGGCAAGTCTTGGGAAAAATCACCAAGGACGGTATTTTCCTGGAAGAGCTCGACACCAACCCGGCCCGCTTCTTGCCCGAGGTAACAGATGAGCATCTCGAAGAGGATGTGGTTAAAATCGATCTCAACCAGCCCATGGATGAGGTGCGGGCTGAACTTTCCAAACATCCGATCAGAACCCGGCTGTCGCTTTCTGGTTCGATGATAGTGGCCCGCGATATTGCGCACGCCAAGCTTAAAGAACGCATCGATAGTGGCGAAGGCCTGCCGCAATACGCCAAAGACAATGCGGTCTATTATGCCGGCCCGGCCAAAACGCCGGAGGGCATGGCCTCGGGCTCGTTTGGCCCCACCACCGCCGGTCGCATGGACAGCTATGTTGATTTGTTCCAGGCCAATGGCGGCTCGATGGTGATGCTGGCCAAAGGCAACCGCTCGCAAGCGGTCACCGATGCCTGTAAAAAACATGGTGGTTTTTATTTGGGCTCAATTGGCGGCCCAGCGGCGCGGCTGGCTCAAGACTGCATCAAAAAGATCGAGGTCCTCGAATATGAAGAGCTCGGCATGGAAGCAATCTGGAAAATCGATGTCGAAGACTTCCCGGCCTTCATCGTCGTCGACGACAAAGGCAACGACTTCTTTGAAGAGTTCCGGGCGAAGTAACGCCCTCTACTCAGTCCCCGGCCATTTCCTTCATCCAGGCTTCCTGGGCAGCGGCCATTTCATCTTCCGGCACATCTTTAACATGGGTTCCAACCGACCAGGAATGGCCAAAGGGATCGGTGATCCGGCCCATGCGATCACCCCAAAACATATCAGTAGCCGGCATGGTTTCCGTCGATCCTTCGCCGACCGCATTTTTGATCGTTGCATCAACATCCGGAACATAGATCATCAGTGATTGCGGCGAACCGCCTAAGTCTCCGGGGGATTTGCTGCCTTGTTCCGGATTGGCGTCGGTGAGCATGACAATCGCTCCGTCAATATCGATTTCTGCGTGCATGATCGAGCCGCCCGGTCCTTCCATACGTAAACGCTCGGTCGCACCAAACACGTTTTTATAGTAATCGATCGCCTTTGCCGCACTTTCGACAATCAGCATCGGCGTAACTGCACTAAATCCTTCTGAAATATAGGACATGAACATTTCCTCCCTGAGTTATTTAAATTATTATGTATGAGTACAAAACATGAACATATAAGAGGAGTCAAGAAACTTATTTTCTCTCACTCAAACGTGACTGACAAAAACCCTAACACGGGTCTGCCACTCGCCTTTTTTTCTGATATAAGGAAAAAAATTAACGCACGGGAAAAGCTCAATGGCTAAGACCACCTACAACTACAAACGCTACAAGATGTCGGAATATGAACTCGGCGTATTTCCGGGCGCCAGGGCCGGCGAGATTGCCGAGAACTTCACCGTCCGCGACCAAGACGGCAATGAGGTTTCGCTTGAGCAGTATCGCGGCCAATGGGTGGTGCTGGAGACCGGCTCGATCACTTGCTCAATGTATGTCAAAAACATTGGCGGCATTAAGAAACTCCAGGCAAAATACCCCGATGTTGAGTTTCTCCTGATCTATGTGCGGGAGGCCCATCCCGGTGCCCGCCTCGGCCCTCATGAAAGTGATCAGCAAAAACTCGAAATGGCCGAAAAGCTGCGCGAATTTTATGGTGAGCATCGCAAAATCCTGATCGATAATCTGGACGGCGAAATGCACAAAGCCTACGGCGAGCTGCCCAATATGGTTTATGTCATCAATCCCGAAGGTAAGGTGATCTACCGTTGTAATTGGGCCTTCCCCAAAAATATCGACAAAGTGCTCGCCAATCGCGACAAGCTTCATACCAAGGAATATATGGCGATTATCACGGCTGCGCCCTGGATCATGATCCCGGTTGTTCTGCGCGGTGGCTGGGATGCGCTCTGGGATCTCCTGATCGCCCTGCCGATGATCACCATCGCCCACCTCAAAGCCGACTGGGCTAACTTGAAAAATAAAATGGGTGGTGGGCAGAAAGAAGCGGCGGAGTAAGTATCGAATTAAGTAAGCTGTCCTCTTAATTCTTCTATCTCCGCCTCAGTAAAACCAAATTCAGCAAGCACTTCCTCAGTATGTTCACCCAGACCCGGGGCGCGGCGTTGAATCGCTGCCGGTGTTTCAGAATATTTAACCGGATGCCCAAGCACGCGCAGAGAGCTGCCTTGAGATGAGCCGACATCGGCGACCATATCCCGCGCCAGGGTCTGTTCATTTGCCGTCATTTGCTCAATGTTAAGTACCGGCCCGGCTGGAATACCAGCGTCTTCAAGCTTCTGCTGCCAGGCGTCTGTGGTGTCGGTTTTAAAAAAGCCGGTAAGCTCGTCAACCAGCTCAGCCAGATTTTCCATGCGGTCCTTGGGCTCCCGGAAGCGCTCATCATCGGCAAGCTCGGGCACGCCCAAAAGAGCAGTCAATTTTTGCCACAGCCCTTGATTAGCCGAGCCGATATTGAGCCAGCCGTCGCTGGTCTGAAAGGCTTGATAAGGCGCCATCAACGGATGCGCCGAGCCCATCGCCACCGGCAGCTCACCTGAGGCCATAAAGATCGCCGACTGCCAATAGGTATGCATGATGCCGGCCTCAAACAGCGAGGTATCAACAAACTGGCCTTCGCCGGTTTGAGCTTTATGGAAAAGTGCCGCCAAAATCCCCATCGCGCCTAAGGTGCCGGCAGTAATATCGGTCACCGGAGCGCCGACTTTAACCGGTGGACGTTCGGCGCTTTCGCCCGTGATGCTCATCAGCCCACTCATGCCCTGGGCCACGAGATCAAAGCCGCCCTTCTCCGCATAGGGTCCTGTGCGCCCATAGCCGGAGATCGAACAATAGATCAGTCCCGGATTGTCAGCTTTGACCTGCTCATAGCCGACGCCATAATGTTCCATCGCGCCTTGGCGGTAGTTTTCAATAAAGACATCAGCACCTTTGATGAGTTTTTTAAGCGCGGCCTTACCTTCATCGGTCTTAAGGTTGAGCCCGATACTGCGCTTGTTGCGGTTCATCATAGCAAAGGGAGCTGATTCTTCATCAACGTAAGGTGCCAAGCGGCGGACATCATCACCCAGCGGCAGTCGCTCGACCTTGATGACGTCGGCGCCCATATCGGCCAGCATCAGCCCGGTTGCCGGGGCCGCCATAACGTGGCTCATCTCGATGACGCGTACTCCATCAAGCAGGGTTTTAGACTTTTCGGCCACTGTTATTTTCCTTTGAATTTTGGCGTATCTTTTGCCAGGAAAGCCCTTACACCCTCTTGATAATCTTCGGTATCAAAGCAGGCAAAACCTTCGGCCTCTTCTTGTTGCGAGAGGAGTTGCGGCGGGCGCACGCCCTGCACTACCTTATAAACAAATTTTTTGTGCCAGCGATTTACCAGCGGCGCCCCGGCGCAAATTTTTTCAACTGTTTTGGCGACGGCTGTATCGACCTCTTCATCGGCTACAACTCGATTGACCAGCCCTTTTTCTTTGGCTTCCTCAGCACCAAACACCCGGGCTTCATAGAGAATTTCAAGCGCCACCGAAGGCCCAACCAAACTCACCAGTGCTTCAACCTCCGGGTAGGCCATCACCAATCCTAAGCGATTGATCGGCACACCGAATTTGGAACCTTCGCCGCAAATCCGCATGTCACACATCAGGGCCAGCTCCATTGCTCCGCCGACACAGAGCCCCCGAATACGCGCAATTACCGGATGGCGGCAGTCGCGAATGGCCCGCATGGAATTGTGCATCAGCGCGCCATAATCAGCCGCCTGCTCTGAATTATTGCGCTCCGTGGCAAATTCGGAGATGTCAGCACCTGGTCCAACAGCCTCGTCTCCGGCGCCCCTGAAAATAATACAACGAAGATCCTCATCCTGATCAAGCTCGCGGAAAACCTCGCCGACCCGGCCCCACATTTCCTTGGTCAGCGCGTTAAGCTTTTCTGGCCGGTTCAAGATCACTGTCGCAACGGCACCCTCACGCTCGACTAAGACGACATCTTTATCTGACATATTATCTCCCCAACATTTCAGCAATGTTATGCGGGATGAAGTTGAATGGTGCAATATTATTGACAACTCTGCCCTCGCCGCCTACTTCCTCCGCATTATGCCTGTTGAACTTTCCATCCTCTCCGCTTTTTTAGTCGCCGGCGCAGCCATCGTGCTGTCGCCCGGCCCGGACACCATCGTTATTATCCGCTACACCATGAGTTCCGGAAAACGCATCGGCATGGCGACCATGGCCGGCGTGCAGTTGGGCCTGGTTTTTCACACCATCCTGGCGATCTTCGGCATCACGGTGATCATTGCCTCATCAGAAACCTTGTTTAAAGGTGTGGCGATTGCGGGCGCGATCTATCTGGCCTGGCTGGGCATCCAGGGATTCCTGCCCGGCAGTTCGACCTTTAGCTTTGGCAACGGCGCGTCTGGCACACCGAATGTTTCGGCGCATAAAGCTTGGCGGGACGCCTTTATGTCGAACGCGCTCAACCCGAAAGTGATTGTGCTCTATCTGGCCCTCATGCCGAACTTTGTCGATATCCAGCGCGGCAATACCGGGGCTCAGCTGGCCGTGTTTGGCGCAGCGCTGATCGGCATCAATATTATCTGGCAAACGGGTTTGGTGGTGGCAGCCGATAAAGCTCGGGACTGGCTCGGCACACCCAAAGTGCAAAAAAGCGTTTCCTGGATCACCGGCGCAATCTTGCTGTTCTTCGCCGCCGCCATGCTATGGACGAATGTTATTTAAATGGGTTCCAGGTACCGGACTCGCAACAACTCGGATCTAATTGCGAATCTGGTTCCTGGAACCGGAGTCCTGGAACCGGATTCGCAAGCGTTCGCAACTAGACGTTAAACCTGAACAGAATTACGTCGCCGTCTTTGACAATGTAATCGCGGCCTTCTTGGCGCATTTTACCGGCGTCTTTGCAGGGTATTTCACCGCCGAGGCCGGTAAAATCATCATAGGCAATGGTTTCAGCGCAGATGAAGCCTTTCTCGAAATCGGTATGAATGACCCCGGCGGCAGCTGGTGCTTTGGTTGCGGTCTCGATGGTCCAGGCGCGCGCTTCCTTGGGGCCAGCCGTAAAATATGTAATCAGCCCTAGCAATTGATAGCCGGCCCGGATCAACCGTGCGAGGCCGGTTTCTTCCAGACCCAAGGCTTCGAGGAATTCCTGGCGTTCGGCTTCGTCGGTCAGTTGGACGACTTCGGCTTCGATCTTGGCCGAAACAACGATAGAGCCGGCGCCATTTTCATCTGCATATTTATCTACGCGCGCTGTAAAGTCATTGCCGGAGGCCGCATCCCCTTCATCGACATTGCAGACATAGAGCACCGGCTTCGAGGTCAGCAGTTGCAGCATTTGAAACAAACGCTGATCATCATCAGCTATATCGACGGTTCGGGCTGGCTTGCCTTCCCGCAAGGCGTCCAGCACACGCTCAATGATTGCCAATTGCTGAACCGCATCTTTATCGTTACCGCGGGTTTTCTTGATCAGCGGCTCGACCCGTTTCTCGAGACTTTCGAGATCGGCCAGCATGAGCTCGGTCTCAACCGTTTCGGCATCCCGGATCGGGTCAATACTATCATCAACATGAGTGATGTCGGCATCTTCAAAACAGCGCAGCACATGAAGGATCGCATCGGTTTCCCGGATATTAGCCAAAAACTGGTTGCCGAGCCCTTCGCCTTTGCTGGCACCCTTAACCAGCCCGGCGATATCAACAAATTCAATATGGGTCGGCACGATCTGGGCAGATTTGGCAATCTCGCCGATTTCGTCCAAGCGGCTGTCAGGCACGCTGACCCGGCCAGTATTGGGCTCGATGGTGCAGAAAGGATAGTTCGCCGCTTCGGCAGCGATGGTTTCCGTGAGCGCATTAAAGAGGGTGGATTTGCCGACATTCGGCAGACCGACGATACCGCAGTTAAATCCCATTACTCGTTATTATCCTTATTGTCTTCTTTTTCTTTGGGCGGAGTTAAAATGAGGGCGACTTTGGTGGCAAAGCCGGCATCATCGCCGTCTATCAGTTTATCAATACTCAACGTCATCGCATCCAGCAGCGGCTCGACCCAATCCTGATCAGCCTTGGAGAAATCTTTCAAGACATGACCGGTAACCCGATCCTTTTCACCCGGATGACCGATGCCGATACGCACGCGATGGAAATCCTGACCAATATGGGCGGCAATGCTTTTGAGCCCGTTATGGCCCGCCAATCCGCCGCCTTTTTTAGCGCGAATTTTCCCCGGCGCAAGATCGAGCTCATCGTGCATAATTATGACGTTTTCAGGTTCAATTTTGTAAAACCGGGTGGCTTCAGCGACCGAGCGGCCAGACTCATTCATAAAAGTGGTGGGTTTAAGAATGAGGACTTTCTCATCGGCAATCGAGCCATCCGCCACTTCGCCCTGAAATTTGCTGCGAAAGGGCGCAAAGGAATAATGGCGATGGATATCATCCACCGCCATAAAACCTATATTATGCCGATTACCTGCATAGTCTGAGCCGGGATTACCGAGTCCAACCAGAAGGTACATGAGAACTCTCCCGTATTTTTTTCAACAGGCGCACCTCGATACGATACGGAGATGCTAGTCTCTGCCTTTGCCTTTACCTTCATCTTTGCCTTTGGCGTCATCACTTTCCGACGATTCTTCGGCACCTTCAGCACCTTCTTCGCCTTCGACACCTTCTTCACCCTCGAGACCTTCTTCGCCTTCGAGACCTTCTTCGTCTTCGGTTTCTTCTTCGATCTCTTCCATAATAGTTGGAGCAGCGACGGTGGCGACGGTAAAGTCACGATCGGTGATGGGTTCGACACCTTCCGGCAGTTTCATTGCCGAAATATGAACCGAGTCACCAATATCCATGCCGGTGAGATCGATCTGAAGGTCTTGCGGAATATTCAGTGGCGAACAACGCAATTCGATTTCACGGCGCACAATGTTCAACACGCCACCGCGTTTAAGACCGGGTGATTCCTCTTCGTTGTAAAAGACCACCGGAATCTCAAGCACGATTTTGGTGTTTTCATTGAACCGCAAAAAGTCGACATGCATCGGGCGATCCGTCACCGGATCAAGCTGCAAATCACGCGCCAGCACCTGGTGGTTATCACCAGCTACATCAATATCGAAAATATGGGTAAAAAATCCGGGGTTGTGAATTAGACGCGTCAGTTCTTTGCCATCAATGGAAATCATAACTGCGTCTTGTTTATTACCGTAAATTACCGCTGGGACTTTGCCCTCGCGACGTGTTGCTCGTGCCACCCCCTTGCCGGCCCGATCACGCGCCTCGGCGGTGATATTAATAGCTTCAGCCATTAGTTTAACTCCTCAAATTAATGCGTTAAGACGTCTTGGCCTCCAGGGGTGCCAAGCACGCGGATTTAACGCTTTGGAAAGGCGAGGATTTATAGCTTTATCGACGCCCTGTCAACACAGACAGTGGAGATTGCAGGCGTAATCGACCGGGCTTAATCGAACAGACTGGAAACCGAATTTTCATCACTGATCCGCCGCATTGCTTCGGCGATCAACGGCGCGATGGTGAGCTGTGAGATATTATGAGCAACACGCATTGCTTCGGTAGCCATAATACTGTCTGTCGACACCAAAGATTCGAGCGGCGAGGACGAGATACGGGCTACCGCACCACCGGATAAAACACCGTGGGTGATATAGGCCGAAACAGACTTAGCACCCTGCTCCATCAAGGCGACAGCCGCATTGCAAAGCGTGCCACCTGAATCGACAATATCATCGATCAAGATACAGCGGCGGTCTTTGACGTCACCGATGATGTTCATAACCTCGGACTCACCTGCCCGCTCCCGCCTTTTATCGATAATAGCGAGATCAGTATTGAGCCGCTTAGCAAAAGCCCGGGCCCGTATAACACCACCGACATCGGGTGAAATCATCATGAGATCATCGCCGTTATATTTGTCTTCGATGTCTTTGGTAAATACCGGTGCCGCATAGAGATTATCGAGCGGAATATCAAAGAAACCCTGAATTTGCCCGGCATGGAGATCGAGGGTTAAAACCCGGTCAGCGCCGGCTTCGGTAATTAGATTAGCCACTAATTTGGCTGAAATCGGCGTTCTTGGGCCGGATTTACGGTCTTGGCGGGCATATCCGAAATAGGGTAGCACTGCCGTGATCCGCCTTGCTGAGCCGCGTTTTAATGCATCCATGGTGACCAGCAATTCCATCAGATTATCATTGGCTGGATAGGAAGTGGATTGAATGACAAAGACATCTTCACCGCGGACATTTTCGTTGATCTCAACAAAAACCTCCATATCGGAGAAGCGGCGAATACTGGCACTCGTCAGTGGCAAATTAAGATAGGCGGAGATCGCTTCAGCGATCGGGCGATTACTATTACAACTGAGGACTTTCATCCTGGCGGGACCCCTTTAGATAGTACGGGCTGGAAATCTCAAAAATCCATTGAACTCATACCAGCCGGAAACTCGATTTTTTTTAACAGTGAGTCAGGTTGATGTAAACGGAATAGATTCCTTATATCTGGATTGCTCGGTCATCCAGGAACGAGCAGCGGCTTTTTGTTGTCTATTGGTGCATTTTGCTGCTCGATCACATCGAAGATTCCAATGCTAGCGCCTTGAGTTATAATATGAGCGATTTCGCCCCAACGGCCTGCCAAAACACCGACCGGCACCTTGTTGTTTTGGGTAATTTTCCCAAGTTCCTTCCCATCTTTAGTCGTCACCAGCCAAGTAATGGCGACGTCATTTGAACCTCCATAGGGGGGGCTGATATTGACGAAACCTTTGACCAAAAATACCGATTTAGGGCGTTCGGAGACAAGTTCGGCTCCGGCAATTTTCAATAAGCGCTGAAGATTACGGTGTAATGAAATATTACCGTCACCGGTAGCGCCAATGATTTTGGCGAGAAATATTTTCGGCTTTTGAGCCAAAATAACCGAATCAGGTGTGATCTTCACTTTTGATTGAGGGGGTTCGGGAATGCTCAAGGCTGTGCGTCCGGATTTGCCTTGGGCATATAACAACCGCACAACCTCTTTGCCGGCGTTGGCGCTTAAATCGGCCAATAATTCCTGGTCAAGAAACAACCAGCCGGCCCGGTCACCAGCTATCCTCAGATCAAAGGCATCGAGCTTGTTTCCGTATGCATCCATCAGGGTCCAGATAATTTCTGCTTCCTCAGGATCAAATACCGAGGGATAGGCTATTTTTAGCTGGCCTCTCAGGATATAACGGGGCCGAAAACTGGTGTCATCACTCGCTGGTACGTTTTCCGCCCAGAGAGATTTGATCATGTTCTCGGTTAAGGGTTTGGCGAGCGATTCCGGCAAGTTTGGATCGGTCTCCACCCGGATTGCCCCACCCCCGGCCAGTGAGATCAGCGGATTACTAATTACCGGCCGCTCGTGGGCGAACGGTTTGGGCAGCGCACCACAGCCCGACAGCATACCCGCAAAGCTCAAGACAACAATATATTGAAAGAAGTTACGCCACACAGGTCACCAGCAGTATTGCCAAAAAGAAAAACATCAAAATCACAATATGCGGCATCACTTATCCTTAAAGACGACCATCACTTAGCCAGCACAATGACCGATATCTCACGGCCATAATCTTTCTCACCTTGCAACACCGAGCGGCGGTAGCTGTAAAACAGGTGCTCGTCTTGACGTGTATCGTAGCCGGTTTTAGCAATTTCGGCGACACCAACTTCTCTTAATCGCGTCACCAGAAAACCAGCGAGATCAAACATGTGATGACCGTCTTTGCTCGAGGGCCGGAAATGCACAGCGTAATCCGCCGACGCTTCGTTAAAACGCCCAAAGAATTCCGGCCCAACTTCGTATGAACTTTGCGCAATACTGGGACCAATTGCCGCCTTGATATTACCGATTGTAGCACCCAGTTCGGTCATGCGCTGCAATGTCGCTTCAACGATACCCCCCAAGGCTCCTTGCCAGCCACCATGAGCAGCTCCGATTACGCCGGCACTTTCATCAGCAAATAATACCGGCGCGCAATCGGCGGTCAGAATACCCAATGCCAGACCCGGTGTTTTGGTCGCCATCCCGTCGGCAATCGGCGCATTTTCCGGCGACCACGATTTTTCAACGACGAGGGCTGTTGCGGTATGTTGCTGATAACAGGTGAGCAGCACAGCCTCGGGCACGCCAAGTTCATTGACGACGCGCTTTCGGTTTTCGGTCACGTTATCCGCCTGATCGTCTGAGCCATAGCCGCAATTGAGCGAGCCATAAAGGCCCTCACTCACGCCGCCTTCCCGGGTGAAAAATCCATGTCGAATAACTGGATTGCCAGATAATTCCTCAATCGTGATCACAAGATTTATCCAAAGCCTTCTGGTTTTGGCTGATCGGGATGAGTGATCGCCAACACTTTAAACAGGGTGCCCATTTCATCCTCGCCAATCAATCGATTTAAGCCGGATTGAACATCCACCTTTTGCCGGGTCGAGGCTGCGTCGTGCAATTGCTTGGCGCGATGCTCAATGCCGAGCGGCCCGAGAAAATTACGCTGGGTGATCGGGCCGTAGGTTGCAGCCCCCACTGCCTGGGCGGTTTCGGCCAAGCGTTGAAAATCCACATGGGCGGTCAGATCGGCTTTGCCTGGATCACGCAATACATCGTGATACTGATGGTCTTTAACCGCCTGCAAGGTATCACCAATGCCAGATCGCTCATGCCCGTAATCGATAAACAGCGCTGCCCCCCCAAATTCGGCAATCGATTCGGCAATATTCGTGATCAAATATACGCCACTTTGACAAAATTCAAAGATGCTGCCCGGTGGCTCATCGGCTAAGGCTCCAGGTATAAAGGCATCCGGGACAATGGCATTTTGATCCAATAACCATGTCAGTTCCCCGGCATCATTGCAGCCGACTTTGCGCTCACCCCAGCCAGCGACGGATTTTTCGTATTGATGGATCGGCAGGGCATCGAGCAATTCATTGGCTACTAGAATGAACGGTCCCTCCGGCACGCCGGCAAAACTTTCATGCCAATAAATTTCAGCCTCCAGGGATTCGAGATTGCGCTGCTGGCGTTTTTTCAAAGCAGGGCTGGTTTC
>JABIIH010000005.1 GCA_018649245.1 Rhodospirillaceae bacterium
AATTTTTTCCAAGTTTTTAAATTGATCAAGGTATGGAGTGATGAGGCATAGAAACCTGGATTGACTTGGAATTTAGTAACTTTTATCCATGGTGGCACCCAACCAGAACCCGGCCAGCCATAGCCTTGAACCGTGCCATTTTCCATTAAAGTATAAATTTGTGGCATCGATGATGACTGAGTTGTAGCACCCAAAGATCTAAAGAAGGATGTGTAAACAGGTGACACTCGAAGATGGAGGCCTTTTAGGTCAGGCTTAGTGATGGGTTTACTGAGAAACAAGTGGAAGGGGCCATAATCCCAATGACGTGCGATATAGTGAATATTCTTCTTATTCAACAGTTTTTCAACGTAGGCAATGCCACCGTTTTGACGTAATTCATGATAACTCTTTGTTGATAGACGTAAGACCGGTGATTCGGGCATAACGTTGCCAAAATAAGATTCGGTGCAGCCAACCATATCGTAGGCGCCTTTGGACATCTTTTGAGTTAGAGTTAAATGGCTACCAATTGCTGGCGCGCCGCCAATCATTTTAACGTTAATGATGCCTTTGCCTGCGGCATTAATTTTTTTAACGACGGCTTCAAAAGGTCGGCCTGGAGGGCTGCCGATCGGAAAGCAACTAGCACCGCGAATGGTGGTTTCAGCGGAAACGGCAGGAGCCGTTGAAACGCTAAAGACGGCAAGTGAGGCAGCCGCAGTAGCGAGGATTGTTGATGTTAATTTCATAGTAAGTCTCCCAGTTAGAAGGTATTTAAAGTTGGTGATCCTGTTAATATTCATATTAGTTATTAGTAGCGTAACTTATCGCACACTAATTGGTTCGTACACCATACAATTATTAACCTGCTTTTGGCATCAGGTCGAGATGTTTAAGTAGAGCGATAAAGGTAGATAACTTTTCCCGTTTATAGGCTTCCACATCCATATTCTCGAAGTCGTAAAAACCTTTACCATGGTTCATGCCAAGGTGACCATCGGCAATTTTTTGTGCGACGACATCCGGTGCCTTAAAACGCTCGCCAAGTTCTTTCGATAAATATTGGTTGGCATAGTGAAGAATGTCGACGCCACCCCAATCAATGAACTCAACCGGGCCCATGGTCGCATAACGCACGCCAAATCCGGTGGTCACGGCGCGGTCAATATCTTCGGCCGTGGCAATTCCTTCTTCGATCATGCGGACAGCTTCGGCCATGATAAGAGATTGAAAGCGTGGCACGATATAGCCGGGTGAGGCTTTGCATTGCACCGGTGTTTTGCCGATGGATTCAAGTAGTTCTGTAAAAGCTTTAAGTTTAGCTTTATCCGTTTGTTCGCTGGGGCTGACCTCGACCAGTGGAATCAGATAGGCTGGATTGAGAAAATGCGCATTGAGGAAATTTTCCGGATGTTTGCTGAATGCCGCCAAGGTAGTGACCAACATTGTCGAGGTCGTCGAGGCGATAACGGCGGTCTCGGGGGCCAACTCACTGGCGCGGCTAATGGCATCCTCTTTTAACTCCAGCACTTCCGGCACACCTTCAAAAATATATTCGGCATCGCGTAATACATCCTCGGCTTCACTGATGCTTGTGCCATGGATACGTTCCAGGATTGCCGGAATTTTAGCTGCAACAAGAACGTCCAGAGAAACCAGAAATTCAAGATTTTCCTTTATCTCGGCTTTACCGGCGGCGAGCAGGGCATCGCTGTCAGTCACGTCACGTTCTTTAAAATCAAGGATGGTCACGTCATGGCCGGCATAGGCAAACACCTGGGCAATACCGCGCCCCATCCGACCGGCACCGAGAGCAACAATTTTGGGTGCCTTGCTCATGCAGAATCCCCGGCAGTAATGCCGTTCGTCAACATGTCACGCATTTCATCCAGACTTAGCTCAGCCAGGCCGAGGCTTTCAAGCGATCGGCCCGACTCATATAGCGGATCACCGGTGATACCCGTGGCAATAGCCAATAAGCCTTCGGATATCGGCATGGGGTGATTAATCCAGCGCCCGAGCGAGACATAAAAGGCGAGGCCAAGCGCTGTGTCTTCCCGCATGTAACGATGGGTGTGCAAATCAATGTCTTCCCGCCAATCGCCACTATCGGTCAGCATTTCGTGGGAGGAATTACCATACATCCATTCTTCCCGCTCATCATCATAGTGATCTTTAAGGGGAAAATGTGGCGCGCCATAGCCGAGCGCCTCACGTAAAGAAATACGTTCTTGGTCGAGCGCATCAGTGACGCTGCGGATCGAGGCTTGGGTGCCTTCGTTATGAATATCCCAGACGTCGAAATGCTCCAGCGGTCCCGCGTTCAACATAATCAACGGCGGGTGAATGATCGGCCCGGCATTCATCAGCGCGCCATCGAGCAAATCGGTAATTTGTTCAGCCGCCGGATAAGCTTGTTTGATCACGGCAAAAGCGCGGTCGGCATCTTTTAGCGGGTAAATACCGGTCGGCAGACGCGTCGCATAGACGCTGATACGGACATTGTCTTCGCCGTGCTTGCGGGCGAGGTAGGGTAAGGTGCCGGTTTCGCCGAAGGCTATATTGGCGGTATTGCCGGCGTCCACTGCGGCGTTGGCATAAATATAACCGCCAAACGTACCCGGTGGCAGATAGCCGACTTGGCCCTCTTGCCACAGCGGCGCCAGTTGTGGAGCGAGCGAGGTGTGAGTGTGACAGGGCAGCGGCAGAACTACTAATTCGGCGCCATCCATGGCGGCAGCCAGATCATCGGTGACAACGCTGATCTCGACATCGCGGGTGCCTTCGTGGTCGGTCAATTTAAGGGTTTTGGTATTTGAGACAGCACCAAACGCGGCAGCATCGCGCCGCCAAAGTCTGATATTATGTCCTTGTTCAGTGAGGCTGACGGCCGCAGCATAACAGCCATGTCCGCCGCCAATTACGGCAATTTCCAATATCTGCTCCCCGAAAAAATCTATGCCTTGTTAATTAGTTTAAGCCTAAACTAAAATTGCATGGAGTCAAATGCCAAAGGTACTTTTTACATGGCTCAAGTTTCGGGCTATAAGAGGCGGACGAAAATCGGGGACATCTAGAAACACATGACAGAGATCACCATTCGCCGCCCGGATGACTGGCACGTTCACCTCAGAGACGACGCGATGTTGGAAGCGGTTTTGCCGTATACGGCGCGCCAATTTGGCCGTGCTATCGTTATGCCGAATTTGGCCGAACCGGTGACCACGCCGGCACTGGCAGCGGATTACCGCCGCCGGATTTTGCAAGCACTGCCGGAAGGCAAGGCTTACCAGCACTTCGTTCCCCTGATGACCTGCTATCTAACGGATGAAACCGACGCCGCTCAAATTGCCGAAGGCTACGAAGATGGCGTTTTTGTTGCCGCCAAGCTTTACCCGGCCAATGCGACGACCAATTCAGCCCATGGCGTCACTGACATCACTCGGCTTGAACCGGTATTTACAAAAATGCAGGCGATAGGCATGCCGCTGTTGCTGCATGGTGAGGTGACCGACCCTGAGATTGACATATTCGACCGGGAAGCCGTCTATATCGAGCGCGTATTGAACCCGCTGATCAAAGAGTTTCCCAAGCTCAAAATAGTCATGGAGCATGTCACCACCAAAGATGCGGTCGAGTTCGTGCGCGCTCATCGAGATCAGATGGCCGCGACGATTACCGCGCATCATCTTATTATCAATCGCAGTCATGTATTTGAGGGTGGTATCAACCCGCATCGCTATTGCCTGCCAATCGCCAAACGGGAAGTTCATCGCTTGGCCTTGCGGGAAGCGGCAAGCTCGGGCGACGCCTGTTTCTTTTTGGGCACCGATACCGCTCCGCATCCGGTGAGTGATAAAGAAGCCGCTTGCGGTTGCGCCGGTATCTTTACCGCTGCCAATGCCCTTGAGCTATATGCCCAAGTGTTCGATGAGGAAAACGCGCTCGATAAACTCGAGGGCTTTGCCGCTTTGCACGGTCCAGCTTTTTATGGCATGGATGCCAATGAAGGCTCGGTGACATTGGTCAAGGAAGATTGGCGGGTGCCGGGCACAATTGCCGTGCCGGATGGTGGCTCGGTTCGCCCCTTTAGGGCAGGCCAGACATTGAGCTGGAAATTGAAGGACTAACCAAATAAACGAAGAGGAATTAAACATGGCGGATACATTTAACGCCCTGGTGCTGAACAAAGATGATGATGGGGTAACTTCTGCCGTTGAGAGCATTGGGCTGGAAGATCTGCCCGAAGGTGATGTCGTCGTCGCCGTGGATTATTCTACACTCAATTATAAGGATGGCCTCGTGCTCAAGGGTCTCGGTGGTCTGGTGCGAAATTACCCGCATGTGCCGGGTGTTGATCTTTCAGGGACGGTTGAAAGTTCTGAAAGCGCTGATTTTAAGGCTGGTGACCGGGTGGTCTTAAACGGCTGGCGGTTTGGAGAAGTATGCTGGGGCGGCTACGCTCAAAAAGCCCGGGTTAAAGCTGACTGGCTGG
>JABIIH010000271.1 GCA_018649245.1 Rhodospirillaceae bacterium
CCGAGCCAGTATCTGCGACATGGGCAATCACGCCAATCATCAGTACGACGCCACCCAATAAATGGATCATCAGATAGCGCATCGAGGCTTTGTATGACTCAGGTGTTTTGGCGGCCCAAATAACCATGGTGGAGCCAAGCGCCATGATCTCCCAGAAGACGAAAACCGTAATCAGATCACCAGCGAAGGCGACACCAATGGCGCTGCCGGCATAGACGAAGGCGGCGGCCAGCTCACCAATTTGTTTTTGGTTGAGTGCAAACAAACCGCCGGCAAAAGCCATAATAGCGAAGACAGTTGCGAACAGGCGGCTCAGTGCATCGCCTTTGACGACCGCAAGCTCATAGTCGAGGAACGGCAGAGCAAGTTGAACACCATCGCCAATTTGCCAGACGCTCCAGAGCACAATAAGCGGCAGAATAAGCACGATGGTTGCGCGAATTTTTGGCGTAACAAACGGCAGCACAAGACCGCCTAAGACGAGCAGTACACCGGGTGGGAAGGCACTAATCGTCATAATAAGTGTCCTTCCGCTTCAAAAAGAGGGCGAGAAACTTGGAAAACAAAATCATCGCCAGGCAGGTTAGTAGGCCGTACCAGGAATAAAATCCGAACGAGCCGTCAATGCCGAAAGCTGCGTGGGGATGAATAACGAAATCCGCCAGCACCAAAATCGCCAAGATACCGAAACCGACGCGCCACAGCAGCTTGATGGTGGAGGGGCGGACCAGCCAATGTAATTCAGAATTTTCATTCATAGCTCAATCCTCCTACTTTCCGACGACTTGATGTGCGAGCTCAAGCGGTAGGCCTGAGAAGAAAAACAATAGAACGGTACCGATTGCAGTTGCCGTTAAAGCGATCACGACCGGTAGAGGGGCTTCGCCATGATCGGCGTGGGGATAATTTTTGTCATCCGCCTCTTTGAAAAAGGCGTTATAGATAATCGGCATAAAATAACCTGCATTGAGCAAGGTACTGATGATAATGACACCGATGGCGAAATAATGCTCAACTTCCAAGGCACCCATGAGGATGTACCACTTGCTCAAAAACCCTGCTGTCGGCGGCACACCAATCATTGAAAACGAAGCAATGGCAAAAGCACCCATGGTCCAGGGCATCTTGCGGCCAATGCCGTTTAGCTGACTAACTTCGGTCTTGTGCGCTGCCGTGTAAATCGAACCGGCGGCGAAAAAGAGCGTGATCTTGCCAACCGCATGAGCTGCGATATGCAACACGGCTCCCATCACTGAAAGGGGCGCCAATATTGCTGCTGCCATAATGACATAGGATAGCTGGCTAATTGTTGAATAGGCGAGGCGGCGTTTTAAATTATCTTGCCTGAGGGCAACTATTGAGGCGGCAAGAATTGTAAAGCCAGCCACATAAACCAGCCAATTGGTTGTTAGAGAATTGGCGAGGAACTCATAGCCAAAAATGTAGACAATGACTTTGACGACGGTGAAGACACCGGCTTTGACGACAGCGACGGCGTGCAGTAAGGCGCTAACCGGAGTTGGGGCGACCATGGCGGCTGGCAGCCAGCGGTGGATTGGCATCAAGGCTGCTTTGCCGATGCCGTACATATAGAGGAACAGCAAAATACTGACGGCTATACCCGACACCTTACCATCGAGGATACCGCCGGCTTTAAAATCCAACGTACCGGTTGCATGCCAGGTCCAGATAATCGCCAGCAATTGCAGACCGATAGACGTGCTGAGTAAAATGCCCAAATATGTGCGGCCTGATTTCATTGCTTCGGGTTTGCCGGAATGGGTGACCAGCGGGAAAGTGCAAAGTGTCAGCACTTCGTAGCAGATAAAGAGTGTCAGCATATTGCCGGCAAAGGCGACACCGACAGCACTTGCAAGCGCGATGGCAAAGAAGAAATAAAAGCGAGTTTGGTTCTTCTCATTGTTACCGCGCATATAACCGATGGAATAGATCGAGTTAACGATCCAAAGACCCGACGCAACCAGGCCAAACAACATACCCAGAGGTTCCACCGTGAAGGTGATATCGAGGCCCGGGAATATCTCCAGCAACGTAACGCTTGGCCGGCCACCACCGACAACGGTGTGAATTAGGGCGCCCACCATGGTGAACATAACGACAGCGGTTATGAGAGTGATGGTCTCTCGGATATTCGGTGCTTTACCGGCAAGCAAGATACCGATTGAGCCGATTAACGGCACGGCGATGGCCCAGAGAATATAATTTTCAGCGCTCATGGCGCACCGCCTATTAACATTTTTGCGGCTGCTGAAGCAGCGCCAACGCTCAATTCTGTGTTAATGCCGAAATAAATATTAGCACCCACCAGCAACCACATCGGAACCAGCATAGTGATCGGAACTTCGTGGATTATGGCGGCATCCTGTGGCCGGGTTTTGAAATAAATCGCCTCGATAACTTTCCAGAAATAAATCACAGCCAAGAGAGAACTTATTAAGACCAAGCCCGCGACCGGCCACCAGCCTTTTTCGAGCGCCCCCAATATCAAATACCACTTGCTGACAAAGCCGACTGTCAGCGGTACGCCGATGAGACTAAATCCCGCTAGCACGAAAGCTGCCATGCTATAAGGCATCACCTTGCCAAGCCCGGCCATGTGTTCAATTTTGACAGATTTAATGCGGAAGAAAACCGCAGCCAGGACCAGAAACAATGCGCCTTTGATCATGGCGTGGTTGAACAAATGCAGGATAGTAGCCGTCAGGCCGGTGACGCTGACCATACTGATACCGATAATCATATAGCCGACTTGGGCGACGCTTGAATAGGCCAGCAGACGCTTGACGTTATTTTGGAAGATCGCCACCGCGGACATTGAGACGATGGCGATTAAACTGAGTATCAATAAAAACTCATCAATTGGCAGAGCAGCAAATATTTTGGTGCCGAATACCGTAAAATAGATGCGTAGCAGCGTATAGACGGCGACTTTGGTTGCTGTTGCAGCGAGAAAAGCTGTCACGACAGAAGGTGCATAAGCATAGGCATTAGGCAGCCAGACATGCACCGGGAACAGACCAAGTTTGAGACCAATGCCAACGGTAACAAATCCGAGTGCCACCAAAATCGTCCGGGTCTCGGCAACCGCTGGCAGACGCATTGCTAAATCGGTCATATTAAGCGTGCCGGTCATTTGATACATCAAGCCAACGCCGATGATGTAGAACGTCGCGCCGACCGTGCCGAGGATTAGATACCGAAAAGCTGCTGTAAGCGCGTTACGTTCAGCGCCAAGGCTTATGAGGACGTAGGATGACAGCGAGGAAATTTCCAGGAATACGAAGAGATTAAAGGCATCTCCGGTGATCGTAATGCCGAGCAAACCGGCAAAGGTCAGCAAATACATCGTATAAAATAAGTAAATTCGATCCCCAGGAATTTCGCTGTTTACGCTATTAGGCGCAAAAATCATGCTAATGGAACCGACACTCGTGACAATCAACATGACAAAGGCCGAAAGCATATCGACTTTGTACTCGATGCCCCAGGGAGCCGCCCAGCTGCCAAGTAAATAAGAGATCGGGCCATTAGCGATCACTTGCTCGAGCAACAGGATTGAAATACCGAGCGATAGCCACGAGACAATGAGTGCAATCAGCCAAGATGCGCCATTTCGCCGGAACAGGACGCAGAGCGGCGCTGAAATAAGCGGCAGCACCACCTGAATGGCAGGCAAATGAGCAGAAAGGC
Organism: Rhodospirillaceae bacterium; assembly: GCA_018649245.1. Classification (GTDB taxonomy): domain Bacteria; phylum Pseudomonadota; class Alphaproteobacteria; order Rhodospirillales; family UBA2165; genus TMED23. The sequence continues at coordinate 3,712 of JABIIH010000271.1, forward strand.
TAACTGACATCAGTCGTCATTCCTTTCTAGCTCAATAATTTCGTCCTCTTCTATCGTGCCATAGGCATCACGAATGCGGACAATCAAGGCGAGCCCCAGCGCGGTCGTTGCCACGCCGACAACAATGGCCGTCAGGATCAAGACGTGAGGAAGGGGATTAGAGTACTGTTTAATGGCGTCGTCGAGGATCGGTGCTGCGCCGCCGTCAATTTTGCTCATCGTAATATAGAGTACAAAAACCGCGACTTGAAAAACGCTTAAGCCGACCATCTTTTTAACTAGGTTACCTTGGGAGATGACGACATAGAAACCAGCCATCATCAGCACGATCACAATCCAATAGTTTAAAAGACCTGGTATTTCGACGGGCAGTTCCATGGCTTAGAAATCCTGTCCGGCAAAAACAAAAAAGATTGTCACCATGGTGGCGGCAACTGTTGTGCCGACACCGAATTCTACCAGGAAAATACCAAGATGCTGACCGCCGGTGGCAGTGGCTGCCAGGACATTATAATCAAGGTAATTACCACCGAGAAACATTCCGGCTACACCAACGCCGGCATACAGAATTACGCCGCAGGCCAAGGCAATGCGGGTCGCACTCGCCGGCAGGACTTTACGTGCGTTTTCGATGCCAAATATCAAGCCATAGAGAATGAATGCGGCGGCGAATATTACGCCCGCCTGAAAGCCGCCTCCAGGACCGAAGTCGCCATGAAACTGCACATAAAGGGCAAATAGCATAATAAAGGGAATCATAAATTTTGAGACCACGCGAAGGATCGAGTGATTGTTCATACTTCCTCCTCCCGTTCTTCTGGCACGACTGGTTTTCGCATACCCGGACGCCAGCGATTGCGGCCTCGACCGAGTAATACCAGAACACCGATCGCCGCGGTGAATATCACCACCGTTTCACCCAGCGTATCGTAGCCGCGATAGCTCGCCAGCACTGAAGTGACGATGTTGGGTACGCCAATCTCGGTACCGGATTGGAGGATAAAGCGTGGGATCAAGTGGAGATTAGACGGCGCATCCGCCGCCCCATATAGCGGCATGTCTAATGTGCCATATATTAATACCGCACCTGTAACGGTAACGATTATCTTAGGCAGTAGGGTGCTGCGCTCGGATTTTTTCTCATATTCGCTGGTGATCGCAAGAGTGGCCAACATCAGCAATGTCGAGATGCCGGCACCGACCGAGGCTTCGGTGAAGGCGACGTCGACTGCTGTCAGCAAGACGTAAAGCGAGGCGGCCAAAAGGCTAAAAATGCCGGAGAGCATGACGACGGCAAATAAATTTCGCAGCCGAATTATGGCGAATGCGGTCATCGCCATAAGCAGCAGGATAGCAATATCGATAAAATCTTCTATTGATCCTCTCCTTTATTTTCGACGGCTTCATTGCTGCCTTCGTCGGCAATACGGTCTTCACTCAACAGCGGTTTGAGACCGCCGGCTAACGCCGCCTTAGCGAGGGCGTGGGTTGTCGTTGGCGCGGCAAAAAAGACAAACAAAAGGATCAGAAACAATTTGATCGTGACAATTGTCCAACCGGCTTGCAGCATCATTCCCGCGCACAGCGCCCCAAGCGCCAGGGTGTCTCCAATGCCAACGGCATGCATGCGGGTAAAAACATCGGGAAGCCGGAGCAGGCCGACGGCACTAATGATCGAAAAAACACCACCAATTATGATGAGAATCCAACTTAAAATATCGATCACCATCTTTTACAAATCCCCCAGGCTATCGTTCTCATGAGGGTGACCTAAATGGGCAAAACGGAAAAATTTCATAATGGCGATTGAGGCGATGAAATTTATTAAGGCGTAGACCAAAGCAATATCGAGAAATTCGGGACGGTCGTTGAGAAAGCCCATAATCGCGATTAACATGAGCGCTTTGGTGCCAAATAAATTGGCGGCCAAAATTCGGTCATAAATAGTTGGGCCCAGCATGGCGCGAATGAGGGTCAATAACATGGCGACAATGACGGCGGCGGAGGCGGCGATAAACATCAGGTATCGCCCTCCATTTGACAGGCGCGCCGATCCATGCGGCCGGAAATGACTTCGTCTGCTGCACCGCTTGTGAGGGCATGAACGTCAACCGAACCGTCATTTACGGCAACCGTAATGGTCCCCGGCGTCAGGGTGATTGAATTTGCGTAGGTGACTTGGCCGACTTCGGTTTTCTGGCTCGCCGGTGAACGAAACAACACCGGGCTTATTTCAAGTTTGGGCTTAATGATAATCAGCGCCACATCAATATTGGCTTTGATGATTTCCCAGATCAGCCAGGGCCAGTAGGTCACCGCCTTCGGTCCCAAGTGAATGGGGAAACCCTCGTGGTCCGCGACTTCCATACGGTGCGCAATCCACGCGACAAACAGACTCGAAATTATACCAAGGGATATAAAGAGGGGCTCAAAAATGCCTGACAGCAATAGCCAGAGTGTAAAAAGCGCTAATGCCAGTCCCAGTTTCCTGATCACGCGAGCCCCACATTTCTACGGCCGCCGGTTAGGCCGATTAACGGTTACTATAAGTTCTTTCCGGCAGCGTAAAATTTAGCGAGGTTTGCCGGATGCTTCAAGGCAGTTCAATTGCATATTCCCCTACAGGCTTGATTTCTTTGATCAATCCTTGTTTTTTGAGGAAAGCAGCAAATCGCTGGTAGCGCACTTTGTCGAAAGCCGCTGGTCGAAGGGCGAATCGCGGCATGGTATCCCGCCAAGCTCGTTTGTTAAGCTCATCATTGAGATTCTTATGCGCACCGATAAAAGCCGCCCAACTTTCCTCCGGGTGATTAACTAAAAACTGCACACCCTGCTCAAGTGCGTTAAGGAATTTGCGATACCTTGGATCACTTATTTTGCCTTTATTGGCGACAATGATCAGCTCGTCATAGGGTGGCACGCCTTCTTCTTCAGGGTAAAAAGCACGGCCGGGCTTGTTAACGATATCCATCTGGTTGAGCTCGAAGTTGCGAAAAGCGCCAATGACTGCATCGACCTTGCCGGCGACAATAGACGGCGAGAGAGAAAAATTTACATTGATCAGAGTAATATCTTTGAGGCTCAGGCCGTGCTTGCTCAACATGGCCGATAGCAGGGCGTCCTCAAAACCACCAACCGAGAAGCCGATCTTTTTGCCCTTTAAATCCTTGATCGATTTAATTGGACCATTTTTGAGCACAACCAGCGAATTCAACGGCGTACTGACCAAGGTGCCGATGCGGATAAGCGGGAGACCTTCCGCTACTTGCACATGGAGCTGCGGCTGATAAGAAACCGCCAGATCAGCTTTACCGGCAGCGACCAATTTTGGCGGATCGTTCGGATCAGCCGGCGCAATCAATTTTACATCAAGACCGGCGGCTTTAAAAAAGCCTTTCTCCTTGGCAATGATCAAGGGCGCATGATCGGGGTTTACAAACCAGTCGAGCATGACTGAGAGTTTTTCGGCGGCTTGAGATGTCGCGGAGAAAGCAAATCCAATGATGACGGAAAGTGTGATCCCTGAGATTGTTTTTAGCATTGTATTTCCTTAAAGCTAACTGGTTTGAGTATCTGGAAGCCAGAAGAGCAGGCGTTTTAGCCCAGCATCGACGGCGTAATAAAGTGTCACGGCGATAATCGCGAGCACGAAAAGGGCTGCGAACATAACGTCGATTTGCATGCGGCCATTGGCGTGCAGCATGAGAAAGCCGAGACCTTCGCTGGAGCCGACCCATTCGCCGACAATGGCGCCAATGGGGGCAACCGCGGTGGCAACTCTGAGGCCTGAGGCGAAAGAGGGTAGGGCTGCCGGAACTCGAATATGCCGGAGCGTGGCCCAGCGGGACGCATTCATGGTCTGCGCTAAATCCAAATGACCGGGTTCGGTGCGGCGCAGGCCATCAAAGAAAGCTGCGGTTACCGGGAAATAAATTATCAATGTTGCCATCGCCACCTTTGAAACCATGCCGTAGCCAAGCCACAGCACCAAAATGGGAGCCAGGGCAAATACCGGGATCGCCTGACTAACCACCATCACCGGCATCAGCCAACGCCGGGCCGGCTTGAAATAGCCCATCGTCAGCGCGCTAATCGAACCCAAGATCGTACCGAGGATCAGGCCAAGTATTATCTCTGACAAGGTGATCCAGCCATGGCTGAGTAGTACATCGCTGCGTGAGCCTAGCGCGTTTAGCACCCGCCCGGGCGAGGGCAGGATATAATGAGGTGCACCCGTGACGACGACGATGATCTGCCAAAAGGCGATCAGGGCTGCAAATATGATGAGGGGACGAAGAATTTTCATGCCGCTTTATCCTGATCTGCGGCGGCGAGGCGTTCGAGCAAATCGGCCTGACCCTCAAGTACTGCTGGATCATGTAAATCGCGAGGCGCAGTACCCGGAGGCGTTAACGGCTCATCCAACTTCACTGGCCGGCCCGACATAACATGAATTCGATCGCCGAGACGCAGGGCCTCCAACGGATCGTGCGTAACCAATAGAACCGTGCGGTCTTTTAATAGCTCCGCCGCCATATCCTGCAGCCGTATCCGGGTGATGGCGTCCAAAGCCGAGAACGGCTCATCCATCAGTACGACGGGGCGATCTTCCATTAGCGTGCGGGCGAGGGCAGCGCGTTGGCGCATACCGCCTGAGAGTTTTGCCGGCAGGTTATTTGCATTTTCAGTAAGGCCGACACGCGCCAACAGATCAAGTGCTCGAGCTTTATCCGGCTGTTCCGATCTCAAACGCTCACCCAGCATCACATTATCCACCACGCTTAACCACGGCATCAGCAAATCCTGCTGCGCCATATAGGCCGCCCGGCTTTTAAGTTCGCGGCCATCGGAGCATTTGACTTCGACGTTTTCAACATCCGGTACCAAGCCGGCAAATAGGCGCAATAGCGTTGTCTTGCCGACGCCGCTTGGTCCGAGCAGGCAGGTCCATTCACTAGCAGGCAGGTCGAACTCAATATGCTCAAACAGCACAGTGTCGCCAAAGGCGAGCCGATCGGCTTTTACGGAGACTGAAAAAGTGTTGTTTTCTGGTGTCGAATTCATAACTCACTCGTCCCTACGCCGGTTCTAACCGGATCAGGTTCCTGGGGTCGTCTCCCGATTGAGACCTCTCAGCCAAGTAAGCGGCTCCCCCCAGTGGTTTGGGTAAAGTGACTATACCCAATTGGAGCCGGGGTACAATAGTGTTGTCTCTGGAGCGTGAATTCTTAAACTAAAGACATGAGACAAATTCCCCGCCGTTCTTTTTTGACGTGGCTAAGTGCAATAATTGTGGCACCGCTTTTTAGCGCCGCGGCACAGGGATTGGTCAGTTTCAAAAAATCACAGCTGACAATTAAGACTGCAAAGGGAAATATCAAATTCGATATTGAAATGGCCATCAGCAATCAGCAGCAATCACAGGGGCTGATGTTTCGCCGTATGTTGGCAGCTGATGCCGGTATGCTGTTTGATTATCGTGTTCCGCAACGCATCAGCATGTGGATGAAAAATACCTTTATCCCGCTGGATATGATCTTTATTGGCCAGGACGGCAAAGTCATCAGCATCGCCCAACGCACCATCCCGCACTCGGAGGTGGTCATCTCATCCAAATCACGTGCCCGCGCCGTGCTCGAAGTTAATGGCGGTACGGCGTCCCGCTTGGGCATCAAACCCGGCGATCAAGTTTTGCATGAGATTTTTAAATAGTTAATTTTTTAACGTTTTATCGCCAGCGCTAAACCATCATCCAGCGGCAATATTGACAGCGTGATGCGCTCATCGTCGTGCAGTTTTTTGATCAGCGCCCTCAGCGCGACAGTTGATTTTTCATTGTCGTCCTGGTCCAGCACACGGCCATCCCAGAACATGTTATCCATCGCAATCAGGCCGCCTTGGCGCACCAGCTGGAGTGCATGTTCATAATAAGTGTCGTAGTCTTTTTTATTGGCGTCGATAAAGACCAAATCAAACTTTTCAGCCTTGCCTTCATCAAGCAGCGCTTTCACGGTTTCCGGCGCCGGGCCAAGGCGGAGAGTTATCTTGTGATCGACAGTGGCTTCCCGCCAATAATGTTCAGCGATGTCGGTGTAATCTTCGACCATATCGCAAGTCACCAGCTCGCCATCAGCGGGCAGTGCCATCGCCATGGCGAGCGCCGAATGACCGGTAAATGTGCCAAGCTCGAGAATGCGCTTAGCTCCCATCAGCTGAACAATTAGGCCGAGGAATTGGGCTTGCTCCGGGGCAACCTCCCAGCCGGCATGATCCAGCGTGTCGGTTTCTTCGCGTAAACGCCGTTGGATATCGCTCTCACGCAATGAATTCTGCCGTAAATAGGCGAGCAGTTCGAGGCTGGGTGAGCGCATGCTAGAGGTCATAAATTTGCCTTAACTAAATTTTACTTTTGAGCCTAAGCAACTTGTTTGTGATATCTGTCTAGCTGTTTATGATATCTGGCACAAAAATCAACATATAAAAATGGGGAGGCTCTATTGAGCGACGATAAATCCAATGAAACTTTTTGGGGCAGTGATGTCATCGCCTCGGCTTTGCGCGAGACTGGTATTCCTTATGCTTGTCTGAATCCCGGGGCGAGCTACCGCGGTCTCCATGACAGTCTGGTGAATTTTCTTGGCAATGAAAATCCGAAAATGCTGCTCAATCTCCATGAAGAACACGCGATTGCCATCGCCCAAGGCTATGCCAAGGCCTGCAATGAACCGCTGATTGCCATTGTCCATAGTAATGTCGGCCTGATGCACGCGACCATGGGGATTTTCAACGCTTGGTGTGACCGGGTGCCGATGGTGGTGATTGGTGCGACCGGCCCGCTTGATGCCGCAACCCGCCGTCCGCATATTGACTGGATTCATACCTCTATCGATCAGGCGGCGCTGATCCGCGATTATGTCAAATGGGATGATCAGCCGGGCTCGCCCGCGGCGGCCGTTGATGCCATTCGCAAAGGCAGACAGATCGCCTGCACGCCGCCTTATGGCCCGGTTTATATTTGCCTCGATGCTGCGGTGCAGGAAATGCAGCTCGACGAATGGCCCGAGTTCAATGACATTGGCCGCTATCAATCACCGCCACCACCTTCGGCTCCAGCAGGTGCTGTTGAGGCGGCGGCGGAAATGTTGCTCGGTGCAGATAATCCACTGATCCTGGCGGGCAAGATGCCCCGCAGCGATGACGCCTGGGATAAACGCGTGCGCCTAGCCGAAGCAATTGGCGCTAAGGCCGTCAATAATTCCTGGCAGGAAATCGGTTTTCCGACCAATCATCCGCTGCATGTTAAAAACATCGCTGGATTTTTTGTTGGCGGCCCGGTGCGGGAAGCCCATGAGGCTGCCGACGTGGTGCTGAGCTTGGACTGGTTTGATCTCGGCGGTACTATGAACCACGCCTGGAATGGTGGTGAGGTAAAGCCGAAAGTTATCAATTGCTCGATGGATCACCATCTTCATGGCGGCTGGAGCAAAGATCATGGCCAGCTGGCGCCGGTTGATCTCCATGTGCCGACGACACCAGAAGCCTTTATCGATGAATTGCTGCCGCTTGTTGAGAAAACCGGGAAGGGCCAGAAAAATAACGTGGGCTATCAGATGATAGAGCCCCAACCCGTGGCTGAACAAGAGCAGGGGGTCATCGGTATTCGTGATCTGGCCCAGGCAGTTCGCGCCGTGATGCAGGATGATGATATTTCGCTGATCAGCCACACCATCGGCTGGCCGGCAGACGAAGCCTATTACACTCACCCGCTGGCCTGTCTCGGTAATGCGGGTGGCGGTGGCTTGGGGGCTGGAACTGGCAACGCCATTGGTTCTGCCTTGGCGATGCGGGATAAGGGCTCTAAATATCTGCCCCTGGCAATCTTAGGC
>JABIIH010000025.1 GCA_018649245.1 Rhodospirillaceae bacterium
TCACCACCGCGTTCACCAAGATTTTGCCGAATTCGGCAGAGGTGCAACTGCGCGTTGGCCCAACCGAGCGGGTCTTCCTCGCGGGATATTGTTTCCAATGCAGTTTGATAGGCCTCGGCCGCCTTTCTAAGCCAATTTGGATCAGCCATATAATGACCAATCAGCGCCGTCACATTGCCATAACACACCTGGATGGTGGTTTGATCGGTTAGCATCAGCTCATGCGGTGGCTGTTGCTCGGCTTGCTGGGCGGCTTCCAAGGCGGGCAGTAAAAGCGGTTTGGTTAAATGACGTTGCGCTTCACTGCGCGGCACGATTGCCGAGATCGCGACCGCGTAAAAGAGTTTGCCAAATTCTGGATCAAAATTGGTAGGCAGGGCCAGCCGGTCAGAAATCAGGAATCCACCCGGATGATCTGCTTCACCGCCTAAAGAAATGAAGCGCAGGTGAATGACCGTACCAACTTCATTAACGTCGCCCCAGATCAAGAGATCAGCCTTGCCTTTGGCTAGCCAGCGGCGTCCCGTCGTCACGGCAGACTGAAAAAAAGCCCCCGTCAATTCACCATTATTTTCGACCGGCAGCGGTTCATCATAGGCTTTAACCTGCAATTCCGGCTGATTGGCAAGGGCCTGCACTAATAAATTGGTTTGGCTGCCGTCTTCATCTCCGGTCAGTCGCGCAATCCGAATATTTAACAGCCGCCGCTTATTTGCCGGCTTTTTAAACAGGCTTAGAATGGCATCCCATAGTGTCATCTGTCCCGGCGCTGCTGTTGAAACTCCCGCGGTTGAAAGGGTGGCAAGCTTGGCGGCTGGCGCCTTGGTAACATTGGTGGCTTTGGGTTGGATCGCCATTTCGTTGGAATTGCGTAAACGTTCCGCCAAATTACCGATAACGGTGAGCGCCACATCGGGTTGCTCTTTAAGCGAGGCCAGAAAGCCTTCGCGTTCGATAATATCCAGGCTTACCGGACCAACTGCGCGCGCCGTCGCCGAGCGGGCGGACTTATCAACTATCCCCATCTCCCCAATGATTTCACCGGCGGATAACATCGCCAAGCGGATCATGCCATTGGGCGCATTTTTGAGCAGTTCAACCTGGCCAGAGAGAATCACAAAGGCCGACGAGCTCGGATCACCTTCGCGGAAGATAATCTGGCTATCTGAATATTTTTGCTCCATGCCTTGCATGATTAAAGGCTCGCCCTTGCTAGATATTGCGTTTCTAGCCCTAAACAATGCAATTATGTTGCCAATTAAGCTTTTTTGCCGTTAAATTGAATAATGTCTCAAGCTATTGATATTATTGAACAAATACCCATAGAATCGGGTGCTTACGGGTTTGCGGTGCGATTATCACAGGCGTTAGACCTTGAGATAGGTAAATTTGACCGGGTCAGCCTGCCAAAAGGGCTTTATTTCTATGGTGGTAGCGCCTTTGGCCCGGGTGGCTTAAAAGCCCGGCTGGGGCGTCATATCCGACCCAAATCAAAGCTCCATTGGCATATCGATCATGTCACCAGCGCCGGCAAAATGGTGGCGGCGGGCGTGATCAAAAACGGTTCAGAATGTAAGTTTGTTGCGCGGGCTTTGGCCATGCCGGGAGCGCTGATACCGCTGCCGGGTTTCGGCAGCTCGGATTGCCGCAATTGCGCCTCGCACCTAGTCAAACTTAGGCGGACCAGTGATATCAGTAAAATATTTGCTGCGGCGGGCGCGATGCAAAGCTGGCGGTTCAGTTAGAGCACTTTCTGATCAGAATCGATCAATTTGATGGTAGCAGATCGGTTTATCCGAAAAGGAGCGCCGCGCAGGGCGATGCCGCCCATCGGCCAAGCGCCGCGACACATTCGGGGAGCCGATATGCCCACCGGAGGCCGGGTGCTTTTTCCCTCCAGACTGCGTTGCGGTCCCCTCGCGGTGGGTTGGCACCGCATCACGAACCGCGCCTAGCCGGAGATAAAAATCATCCCGGTCAAATTGCCGGTTTTGATCAGAAAATGCTCTAATACGGCTTATAAGATTTTTCTTCAACGATGTCTGAACCCAGTAACAGGTTAATCTCGCGTTTCAAATTGGCGCGCTCATCATTAGTGACGTAGACCGCCCGCGCGAGATCGATAAATTTCTGGGAATAATCCTTGGCCGCTTCGCAATCCCGGATATCGTCTTCGATTTCCCAGAGAGCTTCATTGACGGCTTTCAGTTTGGCGCTTAACGCATCCAACTCAGGTGACGTTTGGATATCTTTATCTCTGGTGGTGGTCAGTATATCCAGCTCGTGGCGCACATTTACGAGCTTGGTTTCATCATCCATGCGCTCGGACTTGATGGCGAGAATAGTGATTTTATCGATCAATTCGCCCGGGGCGACATCGACCAGAATAGATTTCACCGTCATCTAAATCTTTTCCTGAATTTGCAAGGGATTGGTTTCGGACACACCCTCGACATAAATCGACTGTGAGGGGAAGGCGAAACTAGATCCCGCGTCCTCGACAATCTTGATAAAAGCCAGCATGTGCTCTTCAACGATATCCCGCCAAGTCACCCAATCAGTGGTCTTGGTGAAATAATAGAGATTGATGTCAACGCTTGAGGCATTAAACGCAACCATATGAACCATCTCGGTGACGCTATGATCAACCCGGTCATCAGCGGCGATATATTTGCGAAAGCCTTCAAGAATAGCTTCATATTGATCAGCCGTGGTCGAATAAACCAGCCCGATATCCATCAAGATGCGGCGATTGGTCATACGCGTCCAGTTGGTAATCGGAGCGTTGGCAAGCACGCCGTTGGGCACGGTTTGGATGGCTTTGGAAAATTTCCGGATTTTAACCGTCGAGAGTGTTATTTCCTCGACCGTGCCATGACCGATGCTCGGCGCTTCAACCCAGTCACCAACTTTAAACACCCGGTCAATCAGGATCAATTTCACGCCGCCGAATAAATTGGAAACGGTATCCTTGGCGGCAAACGCAAAGGGCAGCGACAACACACCGATACCGGCAAAGTATGGCCACGGATCAATCCCCCATTGTGCCAACACCGCAACGAGACCAGAGCCAGCCAGAAATATTTTCAAAAATTTAAGCAGATAGTTTTTAACTTCATGGGCAACCGGGCCGGCAAGCCGAACCAACAAACGATCAAAAAAGACCGAGATCGGGTCAACCAGACGAAAGCCGGTCCAAAAAATTGTAAACGCAATCAAAGACTTAATGATACGAACCAGGATTTCTTCGACATGCTCACCAAAGGGCAGCCATTGCACGGCAAAGGACAGCCCGAGAATAAAAAACAAAAACATCAAGGGCTGCTGCAGAGCCTTGATGATTTGGTCATCGACATCGGTTTCAGTAAGGTTTGCCCAGCGCTTAAGACGCGAAATCACGGTGCGGGCAAAAAATTTGCGCATCAGGATAAAAATGAACAGCACAATGGCGGCGATCGCCATTTCGCCGACCGTCACACCAAAAAAATCACTGTTCCAAACTGTTTCAAACTGGTTCATCAATTCACCCGTACCATGATCGCAGTTTAATCGGACTAATTTTCAAAAAATGCAATCTAAATCTTAGTCCAAGGTCCTGAGGCTAGGTATTCTGTTCAATTTCATCTTCAAGCTCTTTAATGGTTTCGGCTTCAATTACCTTTTGCGCCATGTCGTAATTAAAACCGGCGCGGGCCAGGGCGGCGAGATCTTTTTCTCTCAGTTCGGCCCGGTTATCAGCATCCCGGAATGGGCCAAGCCGGCGTTTTCTGGCAATAGTTACGGCAGCGGTTAATTCCGGGTTTTGGTCTTCATCCGTCAACTTTTCCAAGCTCTCGGCTATCAGATCGGCAGCGACCCCTTTTTCGGCGAGCTTGGCCCGGATGGCGCGTCCGGAAGAGCCCCGGCGGTTAAGACTTTCGGCTCGCACCTTGGCAAATTGAGCATCGTCCAGCAAGCCGACCTCATTGTAGCGTTTGATTAGGGTTGCGATAATTTCCGCGCCCTCTTCCGGGTCGGTGTCATGGTGATAAGCCGAGCGCTGGACCCGGCGCATCAAAACGCGGCGCAGATTTTCGCTCGAAGATGAAAACCGCTGAAGATAATAAAGCGCCGCATTTTCCAGCGATTTTGGTGTCGCTTTGCGGGGTATTTTTTTCTTACGCTTGGTTCTTTTAAGTTCTTCAGCCACAGATTTTTCTTTATTTTTATCACAAAAAGCTTGGATTTCTGTACCACAGGGTTATATCAACTGCGCCCCTGTTAAACGAGTATTAAACGAGCAAGACATTGCCGGATCAAACATCCGATATTCGATCCATCTTGAAAAACCGCCCGCTCACCAAACCGAGTGAGGGGCGGAGAAATTGGCTCGGCTTAAAAACCCTGTATTTGCGCGAAGTACGGCGCTTCTCAAAAGTTTACATTCAAACCGTGCTGGCCCCGGTGGTGACGACACTGATCTTTTTGACAATCTTTGCCCTCGCCATTGGGCGGTTGCGCGGTGAAATCGCCGGCGTGCCGTTCATTCAATTTCTGGCCCCCGGCCTGATTATGATGGCGATCATTCAAAATTCTTTTGCCAATGCCTCCTCGTCGATCATGGGCGCCAAAATGCAGGGCAATATAATTGATACCTTGATGCCGCCGCTGACTTCAAATGAGCTGGTGCTTGCCTATGCGAGCGGCGGTGCAACGCGCGGTATTGCTGTCGGTATAGCCGTCACCATCGCCATGAGTTTTTTTGTGCCAATTGCTCCAGAAAATATTTTCTTAATTCTGTATCATGGCATTGCCGCCTCATACATGATGGCCATGCTCGGCCTAATTGGCGGCATTTGGGCTGATAAGAATGAGCAAATGGCGGTCATCACCGGATTTGTCGTTACTCCGTTATCATTTCTATCCGGCACCTTTTATTCGATTGAGCGGCTACCCGATATCCTTCAAACGATTGCGCTGTTTAATCCATTTTTCTATGCCATTGATGGCATGCGGGCGGGCTTTATTGGTCATGCGGATGGTCCTATCCTGCAGGGTATCATTGTCATGGCAGCCGTCGATGTGGCGCTATGGTTGGTCTGCCACCGGCTGTTTACCACCGGTTATAAGTTGAAAGCCTAATATTGATGCAGCTTAAATCGAAACCCTTGGAAATCAGGCCGGCTCTAACCGGCGCCAATTGGCGCGGGCTGTGGACGCTCTACGCCAAAGAGGTTCACCGCTACGTCAAAATATTTGGCCAGACTTTACTGGCGCCAATCATTACCACCTTGTTGTTTCTAACTGTTTTTGCTGTTGCCTTTGGCGGTGGCCGTACTGTCAACGGTTTGCCTTATGTCGAATTTTTGGCACCGGGCCTGCTGATGATGACGATCCTGCAAAATTCCTTCGCCAACACCTCGACTTCGCTGATCCAGCAAAAACTCAACGAGAACATTGTCGACACTCTGATGCCGCCGCTCAGCGCTATGGAACTGACGATCGGTTTTGTTTTTAGCGGCGCGACACGGGGTTTGATGGTCTCCATTGGAGTTGGTGCCAGCTTGGCACTGATTGTACCTGTGCATATCCACAGCACCGCTGCGATTGTGTTTTTTGCTGTCGGCGCGGCGCTGATGATGGGCTCACTGGGTATGATGACTGGCATCTGGGCGGAAAAATTCGATCACGTATCGACGATTACTAACTTTATTATTTTGCCCCTCTCATTTTTGAGCGGCACTTTTTTCCCGATCACGCGCTTTCCGGAGGTGCTTCAGACCGTCAGCCACTTCAATCCGTTCTTTTATTTGATCGATGGCTTGCGCTTTGGCTTCACCGGCCAGTCAAATGGTTCGCTTGAAATTGGTATCGTCTTTGTCATCTTCATCAATGCGGCCCTGCTGGCAATTTGTTATGCCATGTTCAAAACCGGCTACAGAATTAAGGCGTGATGAGATGCAAATAGGAGATACCCGGCCCCGCCGCGGCCTCTGGAATCAGGTCGGTACCTGGTCACTGTACAAAAGAGAAGTGCACCGCTTTTTTAAAATTGCCGGCCAGACCTTTGTCGCCCCGGTGGTTACCGCTTTGTTGTTCCTGGCGATCTTCAGCCTCGCCTTTTCCGGCGAAGGGCGCTCGATCGGCGATGTGCCGTTTGTCCGGTTTCTGGTGCCGGGATTAACGTTAATGGCGATGATGACCGCGAGCTTTGCCAACGCCTCGTTTTCGCTGATGTTTGAAAAAGTCGTTGAAACCATCGTTGATGTATTGATGCCACCGATGACCCCAGCCGAACTGACGGCGGGTTATGTATTATCGAGTACGACGCGCGGTGTGTTTGTCGGCCTGATGGTTATTTTTGGCATGGCTATTTTTACCGATATCCAAATCCATTCATTATTTTTCGTGCTGTTTTATGCGATTGCCGCCTCAATGCTGATGGCCCTGCTGGGCCTGATGATAGCGATTTGGGCAGAGAAAATTGATCATGTCGCTTCGGTTAATAATTTTGTCATTCTGCCTTTAACGTTTCTCTCAGGCACTTTTTATTCAACCGAAAATTTGCCTGAAACCTTTCAACAGATTGCCCATTTCAATCCGTTCTTTTATCTAATCGATGGTTTCCGTTACGGTTTTTTGGGACTGCATGACGGTTCTCTCACCACCGGCCTCGTATTATTGACCTCGTTGATCATAATTTGCTGGCTGGCCTGTATAAAACTCTTCGCCAGCGGCTATAAGCTGAGGTCCTAAAATAACTAAAAGGTTCCTTTTTGGTAACTTTTGGTATATTATGCTCCAAATTTTAGGAGAATATGCTATGGCTGTGAATGTTAAACTTGCAGATGATCTAGTGGCAGATGCAAAAAAATATGCTGCCATTCACCACCGCTCGACACCTAAACAAATCGAATATTGGTCCCATATGGGCAAGGTCGCCGAAGAAAATCCAGACCTGCCTTTCTCGGTAATCAAAGATATTTTGATTGCCCGCCAAGAAGATGCTGATGAAGAGTACAGTTTCGACTAATGCTAAAAATTCTTCAAACGCCGACCTTTAAACGCGCCGTCAAAAAACTGCACAAATCAGAAAAACAAACCCTCGATAACGCGGTGAAGGAAATCGCTGACGACCCTGCCTGTGGTGAAGCTAAAATTGGCGATTTGGCTGGAGTTAAAGTCTATAAGTTTAGAATGAATAACAATTTAAATCTATTAGCCTATGAATATTTCGAAGAGGAAAACAAAATTAAGCTTTTGGCACTCGGGTCACACGAAAATTTTTATCGTGATTTGAAGCGATAGTTTCTTTAAAGAAACGGCGCATTAAAGTAGCATCCCGTGAGAGTGGAAACCAAAAAAGGACCACCTTATGTATATAATCCGAGATGCTCTAAAGCTAATTTCGCTAATACCGGCCACATTCGCTCTATCTCTGTTTATCGTCAACGCCAGCCTAGCAAAGCCGGTGAAAATCGTTGTGTTGGGCGACATGCCCTATGGCAAGGATCAAGTCCGCAGCTTAGAATTTATCGGCTCCAAGATTAGGAAAGCGGGTTTTCCTTTTGTCATTCACTATGGGGACTTTAAAGGCGGCGGCGCCAAATGCGATGATAGCCTGCTAACTAAACGTCGGGACGTTCTCGCGAATTTAGTCAAAGGTGGTCTTTTCTACACGCCCGGAGACAACGATTGGACCGACTGTGATCGGCCACAGGCCGGCGGGTACGATGAACTGAAGCGACTGGATAAAATTCGCAGCCTGTTCTTTTCCCACAACATGCCTTCAAAAGCGGAATGGATGGTGGCCCGCCAGAATCCTGATTATCCGGAGAACGCCCGCTGGACGCTCGGCAACTTGCAGTTTGTGACATTGCATATTGTCGGTTCTGATAATGGCCGACAGGAAATTTTGAAAACCGATCCGCCGGCAAAGGCCCTCAACGCCGTTGACGCGCGGGACGAAGCGAACCTTAAATGGCTGGATGCGGCATTTGATCAGGCAGGAAAAGACAACCGCGACGGACTCATCATCGCAGCGCATGCTGATCCCGCCGATCTGATCAATCGGAAATACCGCAACCGCCCTTGCTCCAAAACGGAACGGACCGCCTGCAATCCCTATTTGCCTTTTTTGCAACGATTGACCAAACGCGCCAATCTCTTTGATAAACCGGTGTTATTTGTACATGGCAGCACCAACAATTTCTGCCTCGACCAAACATATGGCGGCTGGAAAGCAGCAAAACTCTGGCGTTTGAACGGGCCAGGAGATTTTGTCACTATTGATGCGGCGGTAATTCGATTCGATCCGCATGCGCGCAAACCATTCCAGATTCAAGGCATTTTGACCGAAGACCCCGTGCCCCCCTGCGATCTTCAAGAAAGGCTCAAATAGATTGGCAACTGGCTGAATTGCGAAGAATTACCCGCCAGCGGCTATAAGCTGAGATCTTAAAACTCATCTAACATTGGCCATTTCTATTGACAAATGGGGCTGAGATTTAGATACTGCGCCGCTTTCCCGGACGGTATAACAAAAATATGCCGTCCTTAATTTTTTTGAGGAGAGCGACGTGACTTCCGCCATTATGCCCACCTATGCACCGGCTGACATTGCCTTTGAGCACGGTGAAGGCGTTTATCTATATTCGACCGACGGCAAGAAATATGTGGACTTTGGTTCAGGTATCGCTGTCAGCGCGCTCGGCCATTCGCATCCGCATTTGGTCGCGGCGATCCAGGAACAAGCCGGCAAGGTGATGCACTATTCCAACCTTTACCGCATCCCGGGCCAGGAAACCCTTGCCCAACGACTGGTCGATAATAGTTTTGCGAGCTCAGTATTTTGCACAAATTCCGGTGCCGAAGCGGTTGAATGCGGCCTCAAAATTGTCCGGCGCTACCATGACGTCAACGGCAATCCCGATAAATACCGGGTCATCACCTGCACCGGCAGCTTTCATGGCCGGACTTTGGCGACCTTGTCAGCGGCTAAAAACGAAAAGCATATGGACGGCTTTACACCGATGCTGGATGGCTTTGATCAGGTGCCGTTTGGTAATTTAAATGAGCTCAGAGCCGCCGTCACCGAAGAAACCGCCGCCATTTTGGTTGAACCGATCCAGGGTGAAGGCGGCATAACCTATGCTGAACCGGAGTATTTTAAGCGCTTAAGAGATACGGCAGATGAATTTGGACTTTTGCTGTTTTTGGATGAAGTGCAGACTGGCATCGGCCGGACCGGCAAACTGTTTGCCCATGAATGGGCGGACATTCAGCCTGATGTGGTTGCTGCTGCTAAAGGGCTCGGGGGCGGCTTCCCGGTCGGCGCCTGCCTGGCCAATGAAAAAGCCACCGCTGCCATGGCACCCGGCACTCATGGCTCCACTTTTGGCGGCAATCCAATGGCTTCGGCGGCAGCTAATGCGGTGTTGGATATTGTCCTTGGCGATGGCTTCCTGGAGAATGTGCAAAAAACCGGCGCTTATCTCCGCACTAAACTCGAAGAGCTTTCCGCGAAGCACGCGTTTCTGGGTGACGTGCGCGGCCAGGGCTTGCTCACCGGCATTGTCTGTGACGACAGCGTGGTTAATCTCGATCTCGTCAAAGCCGCCGAAAATATTGGCCTGCTGACAGTGCCGGCCGGAGCTAATGTTGTCCGGGTTCTGCCGCCGCTGATTGTTACGGAAGCCGAGATTGACGAAGGTATGGCGATCCTGGATCAAGCTTGCGGCGAGATGGGTGGCTGACATGTCCCCGATAAAACCTACGCGGCATTTTCTCGATATCGACCAGTTCGATAGCGCGACTTTGCGATCAATCCTTGATAAGGCAATCGAGCTCAAAGAAGCCGGGCGCGGACATGCCAAGCCTTTGGCTGATCATACGCTGGTGTTAATTTTTGAGAAATCCTCAACCCGTACCCGGGTTTCCTTTGAAGTCGGCATGCAGCAAATGGGCGGTGATGTCGTCGTCCTCGGTAGCCAGGATTCGCAACTTGGGCGCGGTGAAAGCGTTGCCGATACGGCGCGGGTCTTATCACGCTTTGCCGATGCTATTATGATCCGGACTGATTCTCACCAAAAACTCGAATGGCTGGCCGAATTCGCTACTGTGCCGGTGATTAATGGGCTGACCGATGACAGCCATCCCTGCCAGATTATGGCTGATGTGATGACCTTTGAGGAACACCGGGGGCCGATTGAAGGCAAGACGATTGCCTGGGTTGGCGATGGTAATAACGTTGCAGCAAGCTGGCTCCACGCGGCGGTGAAGTTTAATTGTAAGTTCAACATTGCGACACCGCTTGAATTTCAGTTGCCGGACCATCTGATCGATTGGGCGAATGCCGAAGGCGGCGATGTCACCGTCACCCAAAGTGCCGAAGAGGCCGTCGCTGGCGCTGATTGCGTCGTTGCCGATACTTGGGTTTCGATGGGTGATGATGACGAGCGGGATACGCGCCTCGAATTGCTCGGCCCCTATCAGGTCAATGACGCCTTGATGGCCAAGGCCAATTCGGATGCGCTGTTTATGCATTGTCTGCCGGCCCACCGGGGGGAAGAAGTGACTGATACGGTATTGGATGGCCAGCAAAGTGTCGTCTGGGACGAGGCCGAGAACCGCCTGCATGCGCAAAAAGCTATTCTCGCCTATTGCCTGGATGTGCTTTAACGCGTTCTTACCATGGCTGACACTCAATTTTCGAACGAAGTTCAACCCTTCAGCATTGAAGGAGCCAATGTCAGGGGTCGTTTAGTGCGGCTCGGGCAAGCTTACGGCGATATTTTAGGGCAGCACGATTATCCGGGGACCGTCAGCACTCTCATGGGGGAATTAACCGCCATGACGGCGGCGCTGGCCGATTCGCTTAAATATGACGGGCTCTTTATATTGCAAACCCAGAGCGATGGTCCAGTGAGCATGATGGTCGTTGATGTCACCAGCCAAGGGACCCTGCGCGGCTATGCACGATATGACGAAGATCGCTTTTCTGGAGATCGTGAAATAGATACCGCTGTACCGCATATTATGGGCAGCGGCCATATTGCCTTTACCGTCGATCAAGGGCCGGACACCGAACGTTATCAAGGCATCACCGCGCTTGAAGGAGCGAGCCTGGCAGAATGCGCGCAATCTTATTTCCGCCAATCCGAGCAATTAGAAACAGCCATCCTGTTGGCGGCGGATACAACATCCAAACGCGCTGCCGCCTTGATGATCCAGAAAATGCCGGACACCGGCGAACGGGTGGAACAACGCCTCAAGCTCACGCCGGAAGAAGATGATGAGAGCTGGCGCGAGGCGGTTATTCTGATGAGTTCAATGACCAGGGAAGAGCTGCTCGATCCGGGCCTTAGCTCCTTGGATTTGCTCTATCGGCTCTATCACGAAACCGGCGTCAGAATTTATGAGAATAAACCGCTTAAGTTTCAGTGCCGCTGTTCAGAAGAAAAAATTTCAGCGACCTTGGCGTCATTTTCAGCAGAAGATTTGGCCGATATGAAAACCGCTGAAAATCTGATCGTCGCAACTTGCGAATTTTGCCGGACCGAATACGCCTTCGATGATGACGCCTTGGCGGCCTTGCGCGGGCAGAGTAGCCAAAAATAACTTGAAACACTTGTTTTTTGGCCCTCCGTCATGCCACCATAGGCGCATGATGAAAAAACCTTATTCACGAATTTTAATAGTCGTTGCCGTCGCGCTGCTTGCTGCCTGTCAGGCCAATTTACCGCCCGAGCAATTGCCCAAAATGACCTTCAAGCATTTGTCGCCGATCCAGCTACGGGTAATCGATATTCAATTGGTTTCGAATTTTGAGCGCAGCGCCGATGCGCCCCATGTCGCCCATAAATTTCCGGTGTCGCCAGAAAAAGCGCTGATCCAATGGGCCGAAGACCGCTTGCAGATCGCGGGCAAAAAAAACACCGCACGTTTTACCATCCTGCGCGCCGATGCTCAGGAAATTCAGCTCAAAACGGATAAAAGCTTCAAGGGTGTATTTAAAAACCAGCAATCCGACCGCTATGACACCTTTGTCGAAGCTCAGCTTGAAATCCTCGATGAACGCAATATTCGCCAAGCCATCGTGACCGCGAAGGCCGAGCAGTCAATTTCGGTTTCCGAAGCCACCCCGCTGACCGACCGCCGCAAAATTTGGTACAATTTGGTTGAGAAACTGATGGCGCAATTCAACACCGCGATTGAAAACAGCATCAGCAATAATTTCCAAGGCTATTTGTTTTAGGCTGCTGCCCAATCGGTGAGTTTGATCAGAAACTCTTCGCATTCTTTAAGCTGAGATAGTTCGACATATTCGTCGGGCCGGTGAGCCTGATCGATACTGCCCGGCCCGCAAATAACCGAGGGTACGCCAGCTTCCTGAAAGAGCCCCGCCTCGGCGGCAAAAGAAACCACGCCTGCTTGGTTTTGCCCGGTAAATTGCCGGACCAGGGCTTCGGCCGCGTTATCATCCGAGGCCTCCAGGGGCGGCGCCAAAACTTTGGTCTCGGTTTGAATGTCAGCCTCTGGAGCTATTTCTCGCATTTTGGGGATCAGAATATCGCGGCAGTATGCTTCCATTTTTTGCAAAGCAAACTCGCCATCGCCACCTGAAATGCTGCGGCAATCCCAGACAAATTTGCATTCCTCGGCAATGATGTTGAGCGCCGTGCCTCCCTCAATCGTGCCCGGAGAAATCGTCGAATGCGGCGGCTCAAAGCGCTCATCAATGGCGCCATTGACTTTCAAATCTTCGGCAATGTCGCCTAAGTAATGGATGCAGGCGGCGGCAAAGGAGATTGCATTAACCCCCATGTGAGTTTGTGACGAATGGCCGGGTCGCCCGGTGACCGTAGTCTCAAATAGCGCCACGCCTTTGTGAGCGTTGACCAGTTTCATGCTGGTCGGCTCACCAATAATGGCTGCTTGCGGCGGCGGCACGTCTTTACACATCCGGGCAATCAGCGCCGGCGCACCGAGGCAGCCGACTTCCTCGTCATAGCTGAAGACCAGATGCAGTGGCACTTTCAAATCACGGGTGGTAAACTCCGGCACCAGGGATAACACTACGGCGATAAAACCCTTCATATCGCAAGCACCCCGGCCATAGAGCTTGTTGTCTTTTTTAAGCATTTCAAACGGATCTGAATGCCAGTCCTGGCCCTCGACCGGCACGACATCGGTGTGGCCTGAGAGCACAATGCCACCTTCAACCATCGGCCCGATGGTCGCGATCAGATCGGCTTTGGTGCCTTTATCATTGGGTGCGATGTTACAGCTGATATCAAAGCCGGCGAGATAATTTTGGACAAAATCAATCAGCGCTTTGTTGGAATGGGCCGATACCGTATCGAAGCCGATCAAAGACCCAAGAATTTCTTCATAGGTCAATTGCGTCATCTAAGCTCTCCAGAAGGCGCGGGTAAAGAGCACCATGACGGTGAACAGCTCGAGCCGGCCGAGCAGCATGCCAATTGATAAGATCCATTTGGCAGCCGTGGGTAAGCTGGCGTAATTGCCTTCCGGCCCCACCACCGGGCCGAGGCCTGGGCCGACATTTGAAATGGCTGAGGCCGCCGCCGACACACTGGTGATGAAATCCAGCCCTAAGAACGCCAGCGCGATTGCAAGCAATGTGTAGGTCAGAAAAAAGACAAAGAAAAAACTTAAGACCGAGCCAATGACCTCTTCCGGGATCGGCCGGCGATTGTAATAGGGGATAAACACGCCATGTGGCTGAGCTAGATTCTGAAATTGGGTTTTCGCCGCTGCATAGAGCACCTGAAAGCGGAATATTTTAATGCCGCAGGTGGTCGAGCCGGCGCAGCCGCCGATAAACATAATGAAGAAAAATACTGGGATGGCAAAGTTACCCCATTTATCGAACCCAGCTGTCACATAGCCGGTCCCGGTCATAATCGAGACCACGTTAAAGGATGAATAGCGTAACTGCCAGTGAATATGCCCTCTTTCTCAAGAGTATCTTCCTCTTTTGTGGATTTAATTTTCTTCAAGAAAGCCTTTACCTTCTTTTCCTCTTCCTTTGTCACCAAATCCATAATCTTTGGATGCTGTGCTGCAA
>JABIIH010000004.1 GCA_018649245.1 Rhodospirillaceae bacterium
GACTGCCCTTTACCAACTCTCAGATCAAAATTATGCAAGATTTCCATCTTGCCGTAGCCGGCCACCAGATTATCGATTTGAACTAGGGGCTCGCCATCAACAAGTGCATCCAGATCACTTCTAGAAGGACCTTCAGCGGCTAATTTCTCAGCTTCCCGTTGAACATCATCAACTGAGATAACTGTTTCAACGTTGCCTAAGCCATAGCCGGATATCTTGTTGTCTTCTTCGGCCATTAATGGGCTCCCAGATAGGCGTCAATGACAAGTTGATTATCCTGCAATTCGTCCGGCGGACCTTCGGCAAGCAATTGGCCGTGCGCCAAACAATATATGTGCTCGGCTAAATTCATGATGACGCGCATATTGTGCTCGATAACAAAGAGCGTGATACCGAGCTGCTCATTAGCTTTTTTCAAGCGATCAATAATGCCGTTGATCAAGGTTGGATTAATCCCGGCTGTCGGCTCATCAAGCAGCAATATCTTCGGCTCATTCATCAGCGCCATGGCGAATTCCAACAGCTTTTGCTGACCAAATGACAGTTCCCCGGCCAACAAATTACGTTTTGAATAAAGGCCGACGAATTCCAGCAGGGATACAGCCTTTTCAGTCGCCTCGGGTGGAAAATTCGTAAATATACTCATTAGACCTTCGTCGCGATGCGGCATTGAGATCAGCATGTTTTTTACGCAGTCCATTTCGCCGTAAATTCGAGTTTGCTGAAAGGTTCTCAACATACCGAGACGGGCAATTTCCGGCACCCGCAGCTTGGATATTTCCTGACCCTCAAATTTGATCGAACCGGCATCTATCGGATGATAACCGACGACTGAGTTAAATAGTGTGGTCTTGCCTGATCCATTCGGACCAATGAGCCCGGTTATGCTGCCTTCCGGCACGGTTACACTGATATCTTCATTGGCAACAACACCGCCAAAGGCTTTGCTGACCCCTGTAATTTCAAGCATGGACGTGCTCAAGATGCACCCCCTTCCTGATCAACGGTCTCTCCAAAGCGATCAGGCCAAGTATCCCGCAACCAGCCCATAATACCGCGCGGGAAGAAGACCACGATAACAACAATCAACACTCCCATGGCAACGCGTTGCCAACCCAAAAGGAAGCTCCAGAAAAACTCCTGAGTAACATGGAAAATAGCGGCACCAATGACCGGCCCCCAGATCGTTCCTTTACCGCCTAAGATGGCCATTAAAACCATCCAGATGCCAAAGGTAACGCCGGCAAAGGCGGTTTCCCGGGGATCAATAAATCCAACCAGCATGCCGAGTGGCCCACCAGCCAAGGCCAGGAAAAAAGCTGACACGCACCATGAAATAGTTTTGTAGCGAACGGTCCGAAGACCCATAGCTTCGGCTTTATCTTCATCGTCCCGGATGGCGTTTATCGCCAAGCCAAAGCGAGAGGCATAAAGTTTCTTCAAGGTAAAGAAAGCGGCGACGGCGAGGGCAAAAAATATGTAATAGAAAAATAAATTTCGCCCGCCGAGGAAATCCAATTCATCCGGGAAAGGTGGTGGCGCCAATCCTGAGCCGGCGCCGACATAATCCCAGCCGGCGAAAATCTCACCAAAGGCAATACCCAGACCCAGCGTACCGATGGCAAAATAATGACCGCGTAGCCCCAATATACCGGACCCGATAAGCGCCGCGACAACAACGCCGACCACTGCCGCAGCCCCCATCCCTAAGGCCAGGCCGGTTAGGTACTGCTCGCCGTTAAGTTTGCCTGAATTTAAACCGGCGGCTGCGGTATATTCACCAACGTCATACACCAGACCAATCTGAACGGTTGCACAAACATACATGCCGAGACCAAAGAATAGGATATTGCCAAACGAGTTGTAGCCCATCTGCCCACCCTGGGTGTCCCAGGTCAGCGCAAATAAGATCATCAGCCACAGAAAACCCAGTTGAACTTGAAAGTTGGCGAACACAATTGGCGCCAAAATACCGGCAATCCCAATGACGCCATATTTAATCATATTATTGTTCATTTGAGGTACCTCCTCTCCTTACTCAAAAGGAAATTTCGCCATATCAGAATGACGACCATGAGGAGGAAGACAAAGGCGACCCTAAATTCAATACCCAACAGAAACGCCGCAAATTGTTCTGCCGCACCCAAACCAAAGCCGGCAACAACAACACCCAACATATTACCAAGCCCGGCAACGATCACGATGAGGAAGGAGCGAACTGTATAGGCCAAGCCCAAGAATGGATGGATTATCCAGATCATGACAACCAAGGACCCGGCAGCGCCACAAATGGCGGCATTTAAGGCGTAAGTCGTGGCATAAACGTGATCTGTATCGACACCCATAATTCGTGCAGCGCGGGCATCCTGCGCGGTGGCTCGAATGGCGCGGCCCATTTTTGAGCGCTTCAGATACATCACCAGGAAAGTTGCGACAATAATGACGATGACCAAAGCGATCAAATGGATCTGCGATAGAGTGATGGAATCATCCATGAAACCCCAAGTATCAAATCCCGTGTCGGCA
>JABIIH010000155.1 GCA_018649245.1 Rhodospirillaceae bacterium
CCCGCCAAGCCATCGAACGGTTGGATGCAGGGGCTCTCAACAGCGAGCAAGCTTGTGGCCGCCATTCAATCAAAGGGTTGCTGCAGGTGGCACAAAAGAAAGGCCTTACGGCCAAGACCGCCGATGTCAGGAACTCAGGCGATACGGCGGGCACCAAAGACCGGGTGGTTGGCTATGGCTCCTGGTATTTTGAAGAAAGCGGCACCGACAACGTTACAGCCAAAGATGATTTTGGGGCTGCGACGAGAGACCTGCTGGCAGCGCACGGTCAAACCTTGCTCCATGTTGCCGCCACCGCCATTCTCACTCATCTCAATAAAACCGGGCCAATGAAGCTGAGCCTGAAAGAGTTCGCCGAGCCGCTCCAGGATCATGGCGCCTGCTTTGTCACCCTCAATAAAGATGACCAGCTGCGGGGCTGTATCGGTTCGATCCAGGCGTGGCGGCCTTTGCTGACGGATGTTGCCGAGAACGCCTGCAAGGCAGCGTTTCAGGACCGCCGCTTTAAGAAGCTCAGCAAAGCGGAAATTGAGAATTCGGATATTACCATGTCGATCTCGGTTCTGAGCCCGCAAACTCAAATGAGCTTTACCGATGAGGCGGATTTTTTATCCCAGTTACAGCCCGGTATCGATGGTATTGTCCTACAGGAAGGCCAGCAGCGCGGTGTCTTTCTGCCGGTAGTGTGGGAGCAATTGCCGGAGCCGGAAAAATTTTTAAGCCATCTCAAACGCAAAGCCGGACTAAAAGAAGATTACTGGTCCGAAACCATGCAGGCCTGGCGCTACGTCACCGAGGGAATTTATTCCACTGATTTGCCGCCTGACGCCCCGCTGTGGCAGCAAGACTAATCTTGCTACCACGTCAGCCATCAGGCAAATTGGCGGCGAACAATTTTAGAAAGCCTCGATTTGACCACCTCAACAACCAGTAAAGCCGATCTGTACCGCGCCATCCTGTGGGTCGTAGCGATGTTGTTTTCGTTTCTGACCATGGCGGTAGCGGCGCGTGAACTCACCGATACTCTCAATCCGTTTCAAATCGTATTTATGCGAACCATCGTTGCGCTGAGTGTTGTTGTATTTATTGTCATTCGCGCCAAACCGGGCGCTCTATCGTTCAGCAGAGCAAAGCTACAAATCTTCCGCAATGTGATCCATTATGGCGCCAATCTTACCTGGATTATCGGGGTTGGACTGATCCCGCTGGCGCAAGTTTTTGCCCTGGAATTCACCATTCCAATTTGGGTGGCCATCATGGCCGTCTTATTTCTCAAAGAAAAAATGACAGTCGGCAAGATCGTCGCCACTGTATTGGGCTTTATCGGTGTCCTGGTGGTACTGCGCCCCGGCATGGTGGCGATAGAGATCGGCTCAATATCGGTGCTCGCGGCTTCGGTTGGCTTTGCCATTGCCTTTGCGACCGGAAAATCCCTGGCCCGAGACAACTCTCCGTTGACACTATTATTTGGCCTGTTTGCCGTCCAATTGCCGGTCAGCGCGATTGGCGGCATTGCGGTTTGGATCACCCCCGAATGGGCGGATGTGCCCTGGATTTTATGGATTGGCGCGATGGCACTGACAGCGCATTATTCAATGGTCAGAGCTCTGGCACTGGCCGATGTGACACTAATTTTACCGATTGATTTCCTGCGCATGCCGCTGATCGCTATCATCGGTTTTTTCCTTTATGCCGAGCCCTTTTCAGTTTGGATATTCCTCGGCGCGGCACTCATTTTTGCCGGCAATTACTACAACATCTACCGCGAACGGCAATTAATGGCCGATTAAGACCGCACCTTCCAATTGCGGTAGCCCTAGGCGAATTTATTTGCTAAAGGCTCGTTACAAATTACTTACAGATCGATCTCGGGAGAATATCTATGACGCTTAATGTCCGCCGCATCGTGACCAGCCATACCGAGGATGGCAAAGCCGTTGTCGGTACCGATGAAATCACCAGCAATGTCCAACAATTACGCTCCGGCAATTATGAGACCTTGCTTTGGGTCACCGAGGATGCGCCCGCTGATGTTAATGGCGAAGACCCGACTGCGACGCCGCGCGATATTGAACCTCCAATGCGCGGCTCTATTTTTCGCATGCTGGAACTCGTGCCCGGCAAAGAAGCCTATATGCACCGGACCGATACCATTGACTATGCGATTTGCCTCTCGGGCAAATGCGAAATGTTGCTGGATGAAGATGATAAAGTCGATTTCAAACAGGGCGATGTGATGGTACAACGCGCCACTATGCATGGCTGGGCCAACCCCTATGATGAGCCCTGTCGGATCGCCTTTATTCTGATTGGCTCAAACGCCCCAACCAAGCATTGGCATGAAGAAGCCGAAAAAGCGCATAACTAGAGGACAACTCCGTGGTTCCTGACTTTACCGATGACTTCGTTGAGCAGCTCCTCAATCTGGCGATTGAAGCCGGCGATACTATTCTTGAGATTTATCATACCGATTTTGAGGTCCGCGCCAAAGACGATGCCTCACCGGTTACCGAGGCGGATGAAAAAGCTGAAGCGATCATCCTGGCCGGCTTGGTGGCAATGGTGCCTGATATCCCGGCGATTGGTGAAGAGGCCTTTACCGCGGGCGTGCGACCGGATATTAGCGGCGGCGTTTTTTGGCTGGTGGATGCGCTCGATGGCACTAAGGAATTTGTCAACAAACGGGACGAATTCACGGTCAATATCGCGCTGATCAAAAACGGCCTGCCGATCTTCGGTATCGTCCATGCCCCGGCAATCGATAAAACATTCTGGGGTGGCCCGTTCGGCGCTTTTGCCCAAGAAAAAGGCGCTGATAAAACTCCAATAGCAGCCCGCGAGCCGGCCGAAGATGGCATTGTCGTGGTTGCCAGTCGCTCTCACCGGGCGGGTGAAGAGGAGTTTCTCCAGGATTACACCGTCAAAAACATCATCAATTCCGGCAGCTCATTGAAAATCTGCCTGATCGCGGCAGGTCAAGCGGATATGTACCCACGGCTTGGGCCAACCTCGGAATGGGATATTGCTGCGGGTCATGCGGTGCTGGCGGCGGCGGGCGGATCAATCACTCAAATCGATGGCTCGCCGTTTGTTTACGGCAAAGACAATATCCGCAATCCACATTTTATCGCCAAAGGGCGCTAGTCCTTTTTTCGTGATATAAGCTTGGCCATGACTGCGAAAATTCTAAATGTCGATGATCATAGTATCGCGGAAGCTGCTAAGCTATTGCAGGCAGGTGATCTGGTCGGCTTTCCGACCGAGACCGTGTACGGCCTGGGGGCCGACGCGACCAGCGACCGGGCTGTTGCCCGTATCTATGAAGCCAAAGGCCGGCCCAGTTTTAATCCGTTGATCGTTCACTTTCCAGATGGTGACGTCGCCAAACAGGAAGTCCACTGGAACAAATGGGCTGATAAACTGGCGGCAAAATTCTGGCCGGGTGCACTTACTTTAATTCTACCGAGAGGCGCGAATTGCAATCTGTCTCTCCTGGTCAGCGCTGGACTTGAAACAGTTGCCGTCCGCGTACCGGCGCATGACGTGGCCCACAAATTAATTGTTCAAGCGGGATGTCCGGTTGCCGCGCCAAGCGCCAATGCATCGGGTAAAATCAGCCCGACATCGGCCGCCCATGTCAAGTCCGGCCTGGGGGACAAGATCTCATGTATCCTAGATGGTGGCACCTGCTCAATTGGCTTGGAATCAACGGTTGTCGACCTGTCGGGCGATAGTCCTGCTCTGTTAAGGCCCGGTGGCATTACGCGCAAAGAAATTGAGGCCGTGATTGGCCCCATCAAAATTGGCGATGACAATGACACGCCGAAGTCACCCGGTATGCTGTCGCGGCACTATGCTCCTGAGGCACCAATCCGCTTGAATGCAAAACAATTTAGCGATGGTGAAATTATATTGGGGTTCGGCCCCACGGCACCGGCGGAGGCTACAAATTTAAGCATCAGTGGTGATTTGGTTGAGGCGGCGGCTAATTTATTCAGTATGCTGCACGATCTCGATCAACCGGGCGCCACCTCAATTGCCGTCATGCCGATCCCGGAAGCTGGTCTCGGTTTCGCCATTAACGACCGCTTGCGTCGTGCGGCTTGGCGTGAATAATTGATCCATGGCATTTGATCAAAAATTAGTTGCGGCGATCACCGAAATTGTTGGCGTGAATGGCGTCATAACCAATGTTAGCGACATGGCGCCCTATCTCCATGAAGAACGCGGGCTGGCTGAAAGTTCGGCTGATCTGGTGGCCCGGCCCGCCAATACTGCTGAAGTTGCCGCCGTGGTTCGAGCCTGCGCCGAGACCAAAACGCCGATGGTGCCGGTGGGTGGCAGTACTGGCCTAACCGGCGGCACCTTGGCAAGCGGTGGCGTGCTGGTAGCCACGGATCGCCTCAATAAAATTATCGAAGTCGATGCCCTCAACAGCACCATGACAGTGGAAACGGGTTGTATACTGGCTGATTTGCAAACTGCCGC
Organism: Rhodospirillaceae bacterium; assembly: GCA_018649245.1. Lineage (GTDB taxonomy): Bacteria > Pseudomonadota > Alphaproteobacteria > Rhodospirillales > UBA2165 > TMED23. The sequence goes on from JABIIH010000155.1 coordinate 4,489, forward strand.
AGCCGATCAGGATTGTCTATTTCCTTTAAGTCTAGGTGCCGAGGGCAGTTGCCGGATCGGTGGCAATCTGTCGACCAATGCCGGCGGGATCGGGGTTTTGCGCTATGGCAATACGCGAGATCTGGTGCTTGGCTTGGAAGTCGTTTTACCAAGTGGCGAGATATGGGATGGCCTCAACGCGCTACGTAAAGACAATACGGGCTACGATCTCAAGCAGCTTTTTATTGGCGCGGAAGGCACGCTCGGTATTATCACCAAGGCGGTGCTTAAGCTTTTTCCGGCGCCAAAAACAACCATGACGGTGCTGGCAGCACTGCCTGAGTTAACCGCGATCCTAAATTTATTTGAGGCGACGCGGCAACTCTGCGGCGACCGGTTAACGGCGTTTGAACTGATTTCACGGATTGCCATCGACTTAGGGGTCGCTCACATTCCGGGTGTTATTGATCCCTTTGAAAATGCGCATCCCTGCTACGCTTTGGTCGAACTGACCTCACCTCGCGCCAATGACGAGCTGCGGACGGAAATAGAGACCGTGCTGGAAAAAGCCTTTGAAGATGGCATTGTCACAGATGCGGTGTTTGCCGAAAGCGATGCTCAACGGCAAGAGCTGTGGAAAATCCGGGAAGAAATACCGGCGGCGCAAACTCGCGAAGGGGCCAGCATCAAACATGATATCTCGGTACCGGTTTCGCAGACCGTTGCTTTTATCACCGAAGCGTCGAAGCAGATTACGCAAGCCCTGCCTGGTATCCGGCCTTGCCCTTTCGGTCATATTGGCGATGGCAACATCCACTTCAATTTGACCCAACCCGCAGAGATGACCAGCGAAGATTTCATGGCCCAGGCAGAGGCACTCACCCGCATCGTCTATGATTTAGTGGTTGAAATGAAGGGCAGTATCAGCGCTGAACACGGCATCGGCGCTTTTAAGCGCAAAGAATTGGCCCATTATGCCTCAGCCACAAAAATTGACTTGATGCGCTCAATTAAACAAGCCCTCGATCCAGACAATATTATGAATCCTGGTAAAATCGTTTAAAGCTACCCGGTGCAATTTACGGAGCACAAAAAAATCCGGGCCTTTTCAGGCCCGGGAGAGTTTACAGGGAGGCTTTACGTCTGGGAGTTAAATTCATCACACTCGGGAGAATTATGATGAATTCGGGGTACCGAACTTGTGTCGATACCTGTGATCACCGGGGGAGTGATCACATTCCCTATTGGGAACAGTAGTGAATATAGCTCATGTTTGTAGCTCTATGATGTCAAACATGAAAAACTTTGTGTCGAATTGTAATAAATTCAATATAAAGTAAAATAAGCAAGGATTGTTCGATATTGAACGTCTAACTTATTGTTTCTAAATAATAAATTAAATTGAATGGACAGACCATCAAATGACAGACTTCCAAGCACCGGTTCGAGATATGCGTTTTGCGCTCTCTTATATTGCGGATATCGAAAATATTGCAACTTTTCCAGGATATGAAGATGCGACGCCCGACATTATTGAGGCAATAATTGAAGAATCGGGCAAATTTGCCGAACAAGTATTAGCGCCGCTCAATCACAGTGGTGATCAGCAAGGCTGTCGGCTCGAGAACGGTAGAGTCCACACACCGGATGGCTTCAAAGAAGCTTTTCAGCAAATGTCAGAATCCGGCTGGCATGGTATTTCACTGCCGCAAGAATTCGGTGGCCAAGGCCTGCCCTATGTATTGACGATTGCCGCGACTGAAATGTGGTCGAGCGCCAATATGGCGTTCTGTCTCGTTCCTCAGCTTGCTCAATCAGCGACGGAACTACTCGTCGAACATGGTAGTGAAAGTCAAAAAGCAACTTATTTGCCCAATATTGTTGCCGGTAAATGGGTAACCACGATGAATTTGACGGAACCCCAGGCCGGAACTGATTTAAGTCTGCTCCGCACCAAAGCGGATCCAGATGGTGATCATTATAAAATTTCGGGCCAAAAAATATTCATCACCGGTGGTGACAACGATCTGGCTGAAAATATTATTCATCTTGTTTTGGCCCGAACACCTGATTCGCCTGCCGGCCTCAAGGGCATCTCACTTTTTGCCGTGCCTAAATTCCTGATCAATGATGATGGCTCCCTCGGCCAAAGAAATGATCTAAAATGCGTGTCTCTTGAACATAAGATGGGCATCCACGGCTCCCCCACTTGCGTGATGTCTTACGGCGATAACGAAGGTGCTGTCGGGTACTTAATTGGTGAGGAAAATCAAGGTCTTACCTGCATGTTTACGATGATGAATCTGACCCGTTTGCTGGTTGGTATTCAAGGCCCGGGAATTGGCGAGCGCGCTTATCAACAGGCAGCCAACTACGCTCGCGAGCGCGTTCAAGGGGCGAATAGCAGTGGCGAAACCGTGCCCATAATTGAGCATCCGGATGTAAAACGCATGCTGTTGGATATGAAGGCGAAAACCGAGGCTTGCCGGTCGATTACAATTTATACGGCGTCTTGCATCGACCGCTCCAAACGGGCGCCGGCGGATGCTGAGCGTGCAAAGTTTCTGTCCCGGCTTGAACTATTGACACCAATTGCCAAGGCATGGTGCTCCAATGTGGGCATCGATATCGCCAGCACCGGCATTCAGGTTCATGGCGGCACCGGCTTTATCGAAGAAACCGGAGCGGCACAGCACTACCGCGATATCCGTATCACTGCTATTTTTGAGGGCGCTAACGGCATTCAAGCCAAAGATTTAGTCGGTCGCAAAGTCATCCGGGATAACGGCGAAGCTTTAAAATTATTAAGCACTGAAATCAGTGAAACAGTAACGTCTCTTCTTTCATCGGACCACGAAGATTTGAAAGTAATTGGCCAGCGGCTATCGGAAGGCTTGGACCAATTGAATTTAGCGACGGAATGGATTTTGACGACCAGTAGTGATGATATGACAGCAATTCTCGCCAGCGCGACAACATATCTAGATCTTTTGGGAATTGTTGTTGGTGGGTGGCTACTTGGTAAAAGCGCTGCCAAGGCGGCAAAGTTAATGACTGAAAAAGATGCCGATGAAATATTCCTGCAAGGAAAAATATTGTCGGGACGCTATTTTGCTGAATATCAATTGGTTAGTTGCGCTTCGCTTAAATCAAGTCTATTTGACGGAGCAGATACGATTCTGAGATTTAACGCCGAAATGCTCAATTAATTAGCTTCTTGCGCCTTGATTCTAGCCAATATTTGCTATTCTTGTGAACTTAATCTAAAAATAGCTTATAATTCCATTAAATATTGATTTTACTGTATTTTTTTGGATTTCATTGTGCCAATTTGAAAGCATAACCCGGGCCCATGAACCGCATTAACAAATATCTGATGAGACAACTCGTCACCTCAACTCTGCTGGTGGGTTTTGTAATGACGGGCGTCATTTGGCTGTTTTTATCCGTGCGGGCAGTAGAGCATATCGTTAATCGCGGCGTATCGGTAAAAATATTTTTATATCTAAGCATGCTTCAAGTACCGAATTTCTTAGTCCACATAATTCCAATTTCTATTTTTATCGCCACGCTTTTTGTCTACAGCCGGCTCAATTCAGACCGTGAACTTATCGTCATGCGCGCCGCCGGGCTAAGTCCTTTATCTCTCGCCAAACCAGCCTTACTGATTGCCTTCATCGCTATGTTAGTGGGTTATGCCTTAACGCTTTACGCCACACCAAAGTCCTATCAAACGTTTCGCAATCTCCAATGGGATATCCGCTATAGCTATACTCATATCTTGCTGAAAGAAGGTGTATTCAATATCGTTTCGGATAAAATCACCGTCTTCATTCGCGAACGCTCAGGCGAGTCTGAACTCCGAGGATTGCTCGTGCACGACAGCCGAAATCCAGAAAAACCTGCGACGGTAATCGCGGAAAAAGGCGCCATGGTACAAACGTCATCGGGTGCCCGCGTCATTATGTTTGATGGCAACCGGCAGGAAATAGATAAGAAAACCAATAAGTTATCTGTTCTTTACTTTGATCGATACAGTTTTGATTTAAGTGGTGTCACACCCAAACCAGAAGCCAGGTTTCGCGAGGCGCGTGAACGCATGGTCGATGAATTACTCACCTTAAAGCTCGCGGACGTCGGAAACCCGAAGGACTATGGCAAATTTGTCGTCGAAGGACATCAGCGGTTAACAACGCCAATTAACACGATTGGCTTTGCCCTGATAGCGCTGGTATGTCTGTTACTCGGCGATTTTTCACGGCGCGGGCAGGTAAACCGGATTTTACTCGCCGCTATAATTTTTGTTGGCCTGCTGATTGGAAATTTGGGCCTCATTAATATCAGCGCTAAAAATCTGCAACTTATCCCCTTGCTCTATGCATCAATTATCGGCCCTATATTAATCTCCGCCATTCTGCTGCTTTGGCATCCTCGATTTGGTAAGCGTGCCGGAAAAATACCGCCGGCAGACTTTATCCAAGCCGGCGAGGCCTAGGGAGAATATGGAATAATGCGCTTGTCGCCAACCTTGACGTTTTATATCGGCCGTAGCTTTTTAGGCAGTTTCTTCGCCGTTTTCGTGGTGTTTTTAGGCATCATATTCCTATTCGACACGGTTGAATTGTTGCGCCGGGCTTCCAGCCACGAAAATGTTGGTCTTGCCTTGGTTTTTCAAATGGGGTTGATGAAACTTCCCTTTATGGCCCAGCAAATTTTCCCCTTTGCGGTATTATTTGGCGGTATGGCGTCGTTTTGGCGGTTAACACGCACCAGCGAACTTGTAGTTACGCGCGCTGCCGGTGTATCTGCGTGGCAATTTTTGCTGCCGGTTTTGATGGTTGCTCTCATATTGGGCATCATTAAAATTTCGGCTTTTAATCCGCTGGCCTCTGCCATGCTGGCAAAATATGACCGTCTAAACGCAACTCATTTAAAAGGCCAGTCAACCCTGCTCGCAGTATCGAATAACGGTCTCTGGCTGCGCCAGGCCAGCGGCAAAAATCAATCAGTTATTCACGCCCCTAAATTAACCATCCTAAACAATGAAATCTCGCTGTCCGAGGTCTCAATTTTCGTTTATGAAGGGGCTGATAAATTCGTTTCGCGAATAGATGCTAAAAAGGGAGACCTTGAAGACGGGTTTTGGCATCTGCGGGACGTCTGGATAAATACAACGGACAAGCCACCAAAGTTTGTTAAAGAACACTGGGTCGAAACGGATATTACCTTGAACAATATTCACGAAAGCTTTTCACCGCCTGAAACGATGTCGTTCTGGGATCTACCAGATTTTATCGCCAATCTTGAGCGCTCTGGCTTTTCCGCCCTTCGCCACCGGCTCTATTGGCACTCGCTGTTATCGGCACCACTGCTTCTGTGCGCCATGGTATTGATTGCCGCGACGTTCACACTGCGTCAATCCCGCCGGGGCAGTGCCACATTTGTTATCGTCGGAGGCGTTTTAACGGGATTTCTTTTATTTTTCTTTTCCGATGTCATTTTTGCCCTTGGCTTGCGTGAAAGCATTCCGGTGGTATTGGCTGCCTGGACACCATCCGGAGTTTCTACTCTTTTGGGCCTCGCTATGGTTTTTCATCTGGAGGATGGATAAGACCATGCGCCTCCGAGAATTAAAATTCCAGATGGTCGTGTTGGCTATTTTAGGCTTTGCCACATTTAATGCGCCCGAGGCAATTGCACAAACCACCACCGGTGGAGCAAAGCCTGAAAATCCAATTGTATTTACCGCTGATGAAGTCACGCATGACAGAGAATTGGGTATCGTCAGAGCATCCGGCAGCGTTGAGATTTCACATAGCAACCGCGTCTTGTTGGCCGATACAATTTCCTACAATGAGCGCCAAGATATTGTATCGGCGACTGGTAATGTCAGCCTGCTGGAAGATTCCGGACATGTTCTGTTTGCTGAATTTATGGAACTTAGCGGAGATTTTAAAGAAGGCATTGTTAAGAATTTGCGGATTAGGCTGATCGACAATGCGCGCATTGCTGCCAGCGGCGCGCGACGGACCAACGGCACACGTACAGAAATGCGAAATGCCGTATATTCGCCATGTGAAACTTGTGCGCGCCCGCCTGATCAGCCGCCGTTGTGGCAGATTAAAGCGACAAAGGTTGTGCATGATCAAGTTAATAAGGAAATAGAATATTTTGATGCCTGGATGGAATTTGCCGGCGTACCGGTCGTGTATACGCCCTATTTCTCTCATCCGGACCCGACAGTAAAACGAAAAAGTGGTTTCCTGACGCCCAGCACCGGAGGTTCAACTTCTTTAGGGACAACTTTTTCAGCACCATATTATTTTAATATATCGCCACACCAAGACCTAACGCTCACCCCCACAATAACCGGTAAAGAAGGTTTGCTGGTAGCCGGCGAATATCGCCAGCAATTTCATAACGGCCGCTTGGAAACCAAGGCCAGCTTAACTGAAGATTCAAATGATGATATCCGCGGGCATATAAATAGTTTTGGCCGCTTTGATATTGACCACAAATGGCGCTGGGGTTTTGAGGCTAAAAGATCCAGTGATGATACCTATTTGCGGCGCTACCAATTTCCCAATGAACGTACACTGACATCGAGGGCATATATTGAAGGTTTTAGCCGCCGCAACTACCTTGCGGTCGATGCCTATGCCTTCCAAGGTACGGCAGTTGAAGACGATCCAGGACAAGCTCCCTTGGTTTTACCCATGGTGGAATACAGCCGGCTCAGCGACATTGGAAAATTTGGTTCCAGAACAAGTTTCAATTTAAATTCAGTTCTCATGACCAGAAGCGAGGGCACGGATACCCGCCGCATTTCGGTTGGCGGCGGTTGGCATTTGCCCCATATAGGCCAGCTTGGTGATGTCACAAATTTTTCCGCAACTGTTCAAGGTGACCTTTACCACGTCAATGATTTGGCGCAGACAAATGGCCAAAGTAATCATGATGGCTTTTCCGGTCGCATCCATCCTCAACTCAAAGCAGATTGGCGCCTGCCGCTGGCCCGCCAACATGGCTCGGTCAGTCAGATTATCGAACCTTTAGCATCGGTTATCGTTAGCCCCTACGGTGGAAATTCTCCCAAAATACCCAATGAAGATAGTATCGATCTTGAATTTGATGACACCAATTTATTTAGTGACAATAGATTTACCGGATACGACCGGGTCGAAGGCGGTCCACGCATAAATTACGGCTTAAAGTGGGGGCTGGTCGGATCAAAAGGTGGGCACACTACCGTATTTGCAGGTCAAAGTTATCGCCTGAAAGATGACGACACATTTTCGGCTGGCTCTGGTTTAGAAGGGCATCTTTCGGACTTTGTCGGTCGGCTGAATATATCTCCGGGCAGTCACCTCGATTTGATTTATCGGACGCGTCTGGATAAAGATAATTTATCGCCGAAACGAAATGAAATTCAAATGACCGCCGGGCCTCCAGCGTTAAAGGTTTCAACAAACTATGTTTTCTTTGATAGCCAGGATGATTCTGAATTTTCCGGTCGCGAAGAAATTTCGGGTAATATTAATGCCAAACTAAATCGACTTTGGCGCTCAAGCTTTGCCGGACGATACGATCTGGAAGGCGATGGTGAATTACGGAGCTTGGCCCTGGGATTAACTTATGAATGCGAATGCTTTACCTTCAGCACGACGCTAACCCGGCAATTTTATGAAGATCGGGATTTGCGCCCGAATGACACGATATTGTTTAAGCTGACTTTCAAAACACTGGGTGATGTACAAACGGGCTTTAATAATGTTGGCGGTTAAACGGTTTTTCATGGCGACCTTGCAGCAAAATTCGATCAGTCTAAACAAACATTTATTTCTGATCGTGGCGGCTATGTTTTTAGCTGTCCAACCAAGTCTCATGACTTCAGCTCAAGCCCAATCAACCCAGCGCATTGTAGCCATCGTTAATAATGAAATAATCACTCATTTTGATCTTGCTGCACGCATAAAATTTATTATTTTTTCTTCAAGATTACCGAAAACAAACCAGACCGTCCAACGTATCTCAAGACAGGTTTTAAATGGTTTAATTAACGACTATTTGAAGTTGCAGGCCGCTAAAAAAATGGGGGTTAAAACCACTCAGAATGAAATTAACCGCGCGATCAAAATTGTCGAAAAAAATAATCGTTTGCAGCCCGGCGGGATGCAGAAATTACTGGCACGGGAAAACGTTGATTGGCGTACTTTTGAGCTTCAAATAGAGGCTGAATTATCCTGGCGGGGGGCTGTGGTTAGACAAGTGCGATCCAGCACCAAAGTCGGCGATGATGCTGTCGACGAGGCAATTGCCACGATTGAGGCCAACAAGGGTAAACCGGAATATTTTGTCGCCGAAATATTTGTACCCTTCGATCCGACCAAATCGATCGAAGAAACACGTCAAAATGCCTTGGGTTTGCGCACTCAAATTCAAAGCGGCGCTAATTTTTCTGCACTCGCTCGTTCTTTCTCAAAAAGTGCATCGGCGGCAAAAGGCGGTAATCTCGGCTGGATACGTAGCGATCAAGTCGATCAAAATTTATCAAAGATAATCGTTAGCATGTCCAAAGGGGACACAACCAATCCAGTACGCGGTGCTGATGGATATTACATTCTGAGACTGCTTAACAAACGCATAGCCTCTGGCGTTGCTGCCGCCAATGTAAAAGTTTCGCTTCAGCAAGTGTTTCTGCCACTCCGCGAGAAGGCCTCTCAGGAGGAAATTACCACCCAACAAAAATTGGCGGCAAAAATTTCTAAATCTTCTAATTCCTGTTCAGCGCTGGAAAAAATGGGGACCGAGCTCGGCTCAAAACAGTCAGGTCGTCTCGAAGTTCAAGACACCTCCAGACTGCCGGCAAATATTAAAAATGTCGTGCAAAACATAGCGCTCTCAAAAGCTAGCTCACCGATTAGAACCGCGGCCGGCTTTCTGGTTTTAATGGTCTGCAAGCGAAGTGGTGGTAACATTACCGAGAAAGTTCGGAGCCGCATCAGAAATGTTTTAACGGAAAAACGCGCGGCTTTGATATCACGCCGGATGTTACGCGATATCAGGCGCTCGGCGGTGCTGGATATTAGAGGATGACGCCAGCATCGCTCCCCACCGTCTTAACCATGGGTGAGCCGGGCGGAATTAGCGGCGAAGTTTCACTCAAGGCTTGGCACGCGGCACATCACATTCTGCAACCATATTTTGTGATCGATTCAGCTGAGCGGCTGAAAAAGTTGAGCGTAAGCGTGAATTTAAATATCGACATCGTTGAAATTTCCACTCCTCATGAAGCGCTTACTTTATTTAAAAAAGCTTTGCCCGTATTGCCGATCGAACTGGCAGATCAGGTAATTCCAGGCGAACTGAATTCCAAAAATGCGCCAGCGGTTATATCAGCAATTGAACAAGCGGTAGAATTAGTTCAGAGCGGCGAAGCGGGCGCTATTGTCACCAACCCAATTCATAAAAAGGCGTTGTATCAAATTGGGTTTTCCCAACCCGGACACACCGAATTTTTAGCCGCCCTGGCTGGCATAGAAACTGAACCAGTAATGATGCTGACATCCGAACGATTAAGGGTCATTCCGGTAACCCGCCATGTGGGTGTCCAGGCCGCGCTAAAGCTGCTGACACCCGAGCTTATTGTCGAAACAGCTTTAATCGCTGATGCAGCTCTTCGTCAGGATTTTGGCCTTGCCCAGCCGCGCTTGGCAATTGCCGCACTCAACCCCCACGCCGGAGAAGGTGGTGCCATGGGAGAGGAAGAAAAGACTTTGATTGAACCCGCTATAAAGGAGCTGCAATCACAGGGAATATCAGTTACCGGCCCTCATCCGCCTGATACGTTGTTTCACGAACAAGCTCGCAAATTGTATGATGTAGCCTTGTGCATGTATCACGACCAAGCGCTGATACCAATCAAGACTCTGGATTTCGACAGCGCAGTAAATGTCACGCTCGGGCTGCCTTTTATTCGCACCTCTCCGGATCATGGGACCGCGCTGGACATCGCGGGTACAGGCCAGGCAAATGAACAAAGCCTTGTCGCGGCTCTCAAGCTGGCGGGAGAACTGGCGCAAAATAGAGCAGCCACCAGGCGACCATGACTGATCCCCGTGGGCAGCTCCCCCCTTTGCGAGATATCATCGCGCGTTACGATCTCGGTGCCAAAAAATCACTTGGCCAGCATTTTTTGTTGGATCAAAATCTGACTGACCGCATCGCCCGTGCCGCCGGTGATCTAAGTAATGTTAGTGTTATAGAAATTGGGCCGGGACCGGGTGGTTTGACACGTTCTTTGTTGGCATCTAACCCTCACCAACTTTATACCATTGAGCGGGATCGAAGATGCATTGAGGCGCTTGGAGAATTAAACCTGGCTTTCCCTGGCAAACTCACCATTGTTTCAGCCGATGCGCTTAAAACTGACATCTCAACGTTGGGTAACTCACCGCGCCGGATCGTCGCCAATTTGCCATACAATATTTCAACCGCCTTGCTGATCAACTGGCTTAAACAACTAGCGCATATTAATCGAATGACGTTGATGTTTCAAAAAGAAGTCGTTGAGCGAATTATTGCCATCCCTTCAACCAAAGCCTATGGCCGCCTCAGCGTCATCACCCAATGGCTTTGCGAAACCAATTTTGAATTTAATGTCGATAAGCGCGCCTTTACGCCGCCGCCAAAAATTATGTCGAGCGTTCTGACATTGAAGCCGCGCGCTGAACCGCTTTATTCGGCCCGCTTTGAAGATATGGAAACAGTTACCGCCGCGGCCTTTGGTCAGCGCCGCAAGATGTTGCGGTCTTCGCTTAAATCACTTGATGTTGATATTGAGGCTCTCGGTATTGATCCCACCGCCCGGGCTGAAAACCTAACGATTGAGGAATTCTGTCTTCTGGCAAAGGCAATGGAAGAGCGCGGTTAACACCTAATCGGATTCCCGCAATTCCTGCACAAATTCATGCAGCCCCATTTGACGGCCAATGCGGGTGCGCTCCGCCGTAAGGATCGTTTGCACCTGCTCGACACTGGCGTCGATCTTATCGTTGACGATAACATAGCCATATTCACGATAATGGCTCATTTCATCGGCAGCTTTGGACATACGTTTCTGGACTACTTCTTCTGGGTCCTGAGCTCTGGTGCGCAAGCGATTTTCAAGCTCTGCCGTATTTGGCGGCAGGATAAAAACGCTCACCAAATCGTCTCGCGTGCTGTCATTGGCAGCTAATTGTTGAGTGCCCTGCCAATCGATGTCGAACAAAATATCCTTACCATCGCCAAGTGCGTCCTCAACCGGCTTTCTGGGCGTACCATAGAAATTGCCAAAAACATTAGCGTGTTCAAGAAGTTCGCCATCGGCGATCATTTGGTTGAACTTGGCTTCATCGACAAAGTAATAATCCTTGCCATCAACTTCGCCCGGCCGCATTGGCCGGGTGGTTGCCGAGACCGACATTGTTAGATTGTCGTCTCGTTCCAATAACGCCCGTGAAATTGTCGTTTTACCGGCCCCCGAAGGAGAAGACAGCACAAGCATTAGGCCGCGCCTGGAAAATGAGCTGTTGCCGCTACTCAATGTTTTGTACCTGCTCACGATATTGTTCAATCACCGCTTTCAGCTCGAGACCGACTTTAGACAATTCAACATCGGCCGCTTTGGAGCATAACGTATTGGCTTCGCGGTTAAACTCCTGACACAGGAAATCGAGACGGCGGCCAATTACACCACCTTCTTCCATCAGTGCGCGGGCAGCTTCGATATGGGCCTGCAGACGATCCAATTCTTCTCGCACATCTGCCTTGGTCATCAAAACGGCTGCTTCCTGGGCTAATCGTTCTTCGGGTAACCCCGGCACGGCGTCTAAAAGTTCGGCGACCTGTTGGTGTAATTTTTCACGGATGTTATCCGGCTGAAGCGCCGCCAATTTTTCCGCCTGTCCGCAAAGCTTGATGATTGTGTTTAATTGTTCGAATAAAGCCTTAGCGATACGGGAACCTTCTGCCGCTCTATTTTGCCCTAAAGCTGCTAATACGTCTTTTAAGCCGCTCAACACCTCTTTCTTGCGTGCGGCTTGGCTGGCTTCATCTTCACTTTCGCTAATCGGTTCAATTACACCGCGCACCGCGAGCAAGCCGTCGAGGCTCGGTTTATCAAACTCATCCGAACCCTCGCGAATTCGGCTGGCCGTTTCGACGAGCTGATCCAACAATTCCCGATTGACCTGATATTGGCTTTGCCGTGAGGTTTCCTGAACGGTCAGGATCAAATTGAAATTACCACGCTTGAAAGTTTTGCCCGTGGCGTTGCGCGCTTCGACATCAATTTCTTCAAAACCTTGCGGTAGGCGACAACGTACATCCAGCCCTTTGCCGTTAACGCTTTTAGCTTCCCAATTCCAGCTATATCCTTCGACGCTGCCGGAACTTCTGGCAAACCCAGTCATACTGGCAATCGCCATAGCCGTTTTTTTCTTTTGTTTACTCATGCTCCCTAAATAGCACATTCTTTTTGATATGCCATTGCAAATTATTGATGCAAAATCAAAACTGTACCTGAAATACAATCTTGGAATAAAAAACCTGTGAAAATTTTTAAATCCATACTTATTACCGGTGCCTCCAGCGGTATCGGCAAGGCCCTGGCGGAACAATTAGCCGGTGAAGGCGTTTATTTGGCAATCTCCGGGCGCGATCAAGCTCGCCTCAATGAAGTTGGCGAAAACTGCCGGAAAAAAGGCGCCACAGTTGATGCCACAATCATTGATGTAACAAATCAGGCTGCCATGAAAAGCTGGCTCGAGGAAATCGACAGCCAACATTCGCTTGATCTGGTGATTGCCAATGCCGGGGTTTCACCCGGCACTTCAGGCGAGACCAGAAAAGATGATCAAATGCGGCGCATGCTTGAGATTAACGTCATTGGCGTATTAAACACCATCGATCCAGTGATACCCGGGATGATCATACGCGAATCAGGCTCTATTGCCCTTATGAGTTCGCTGGCTGGATTTAGAGGCTTGCCGAGTGCCCCCGGCTACGGCGCCAGCAAAGCCTGGGTACGATCCTACGGAGAAGGCTTGCGCGGCAGCCTCCATGCCGAGGGCATCAACGTTTCGGTCATATGCCCTGGCTTTGTCGCCAGCCGCATTACCGACCAGAATAAATTCCCGATGCCTTTCTTTATGACGGCGCCTAAAGCCGCCGCGATTATCCTGCATGGCCTCGATAAAAATAAAGCCCGCATCGCTTTCCCGCTTGCCAGCTATATAATGGCGTGGTTGCTGGCATTTTTACCGCTGTGGCTGACCGATTTGCTGGCCCGAAAGCTGCCACGCAAGGAGTAGGTAAAATTTAATTCAACCCGAGTTGAATTAATAAGGTAATTTTTTCAATCACTTACGGCTGTTTGGTTTTTTGCAGTTTCCGCCAATTGGCGACATTGCGATTGTGTTCGGTGAGGCTGCGGGCGAAAGCATGGCCACCGCTGCCATCAGCGACGAAATAAAGCTCGCCGGTGTCCGCTGGGTGCATCACCGCTTCAAGCGAGGCCCGGCCCGGATTGGCGATCGGTGCCGGCGGCAGACCTTTGTTGAGGTAGGTATTGTAGGAACTCGGTGTCTTGAGATCTTTTCGGGTTAAGGCACGCCCCAATTCCTGACGCCCTCGGGTTAAACCATAGGCAACCGTAGGATCAGACTGTAAACGCATGTTTAGACGCAAACGATTGACGAAGACACCGGCAACCCGTGCCCGCTCGGCGGCTCGGCCGGTTTCTTTTTCAACGATCGAAGCTAATATAACAGCCTCTTCCTGCGTCGAAAAAGGCAAATTGGGTGAGCGCCTCGGCCACAACATAGCCAGCGCCTTTTGCATCCCGCTCTGCATCCGTTTAACCAGGGTATTGCGGGTGTCGCCAAAGGTAAAATGATAGGTCTCCGGCAATAATTGACCTTCCTGCACCGGCACTGTCACGCCGCCGGCCAGACCTTCGGTTCTTTTGAGACGGTCGAGAATTTCTGCGCTCGTGAGACCTTCTGCAACGGTCAAACGACGGACCACTTGTTTACCGCTTTGCAGTATTGTCAGAACGTCGCGAGGGCTTACTGCTTCGGGGAAAGTAAATTCACCGGCTTGCAGCGCTTTATCGGCTGCAACCGTGCGAGCCGCCATACTTAGAACGAGCGGAATTTTAATGACATTATGACGCGCCAGTAAAATGGCAATGCGTTCGATACCAACGCCGCGCGGAATAACAATAATTTTCTCTGCCGCTAGTGGGCCTGGCCGGGCAAACTCCGTGTAGCCCCAAAAGCCAACTCCAGAGACGCCAATGACAATAAGGAAAACAAGGAATCCGAGCCAGCGTAATACACGTCCCATCAGGAACTAGACCACCTCAGAAACGACGAGGCTGGCATTGGTCCCGCCAAATCCAAATGAATTGGACAAGGCGCGGCGAACCGTTCGATCCTGAGCTTCATGCGGCACCAAATTTAGATCACACCCTGCAGAAGGATTATCGAGGTTCAACGTCGGAGGCACGATGCCGTGCTTGATCGCCAGAATGGAAAAAATTGCCTCAACCGCGCCAGCTGCACCGAGCAAATGTCCCGTCGCCGATTTGGTGGAAGACATTGCGATATTATAGGCCGCGTCACCGAACAGACGTTTTACCGCACCCAATTCGATCTCATCACCAAGCGGTGTCGAAGTGCCATGGGCATTAACGTAATCAATATCTTCTGGATTGAGTCCAGCACGTTTTAAGGCTGCCTGCATCGCCCGGAAGGCGCCATTTCCATCTGCCGCAGGTGCCGTAATATGGTGTGCATCACCAGACATGCCATAGCCGGTAATTTCAGCATAAATCTGGGCGCCGCGTTTTTTGGCATGCTCAAGTTCTTCTAAGACAACTATGCCAGCACCTTCGCCAATGACAAAGCCATCACGATCTACATCCCAGGGCCGGGAAGCTTTTTCAGGCGTCTCATTGAAACCAGTCGACAACGCTCTGGCTTGCGCAAACCCAGCCACACCAAGCTCGCAAATTGCTGCTTCAGTGCCGCCGGCAATCATCACCTCGGCATCTTCCCACATGATAATGCGCGCCGCGTCACCGATTGCATGCGCCCCTGATGAACAGGCCGTCACCACGGCGTGGTTCGGTCCTTTGAAGCCATGCTTAATTGCAACCTGGCCGGCAGTTAAGTTGATCAAACTTGCGGGAATAAAAAACGGGCTGAGGCGACGAATTTTTCCGTCATGCACGGTGCCGGCGCTTTTCTCAATTTCCGGCAGACCACCAATTCCAGAGCCGATGAGGACACCGGTGCGTTCCAGGTTTTCATCATCTGTCGGGCTCCAGCCGGAATCCGCGATAGCAAAATCAGCTGCGACCAGACCATATTGGATAAACGTATCCATCCGGCGCTGTTCCTTGGTGGAGATATGATCATCGACGATGAAGCTGCCTTCAGCACCCGCTTCGCGCGGAACTTCACCTGCGATACGCGACGATAACCGGGAGGGGTCAAAGGATTTGATCGGACCAAGGCCTGACTTACCTTCAATCAGCCGGTTCCACGTCAGGTCGGCCCCGCAGGCAAGCGGTGAAACCAGACCAATACCTGTAACAACCACACGTCTCATTTCGATCGCGCTACTTCGCTAAATTGTACCGAAGATAATGCCCGGCAGAATCCGGGCAATGTATAAGTTTGACGATTACGCAGCTGAAGAAAGAAAATCGACCGCATCTTTAACGGTCATGATTTTCTCAGCGGCATCATCCGGAATTTCACAACCGAATTCTTCTTCAAATGCCATAAC
>JABIIH010000003.1 GCA_018649245.1 Rhodospirillaceae bacterium
TCAAGGTTAAACTCATAAAATAACCGATCTTGAAGTCCAACTTGTTCGCCTAGCATCATCAATCCTCCTGAAATCAACAGGACTATCGAATCACAACTTCAATAATGAAACAATAAGGAGTTTTTCAACAGCCTCGGCTAAAAGCAGACATTAAGCCCACCTATAAAAAGAATCCGCATTGCCCCCGAAAGCGGACAAATTCGGTCCAGGCGGAAAACACCTGGATTCCGTGTCGTTAAGTTTTTAAAATCATTGTCGTTCCGGCCCATGATAATTTATTGCTAGAATCCAGATTGATCTGTTCTCTGGTCCCCGGCGTGAGACGGCGGCAGGTTTTCCACCCACTTGCCTCCCAACCTGCCTGTGAATTAGGCCTAAAACAGTTTTAAGTATTAAAAAACAATCCGTTAGGTTGGCATAGAATGGTGGGTAAAATTTGAATTACGGGGGAAACAAAACAAGAACTTTTCTTGACCGCTACTGCTGTTTGCCGCTACAATAGGTGCCCCAAAATTTGAATCGACTTTTAAACTGAGGCTAACAAAGCAATTAAATGGCGTCACTTGCTGCAATTTCCCAGCAAATCTGGGACATGAAATACCGCTTCAAGAGGGCTGATGGTGAAGCAATCGATAAAACGATTGATGACACCTTCCGCCGTGTCGGCGCTGCTTTGGCCCAAGCCGAGAGCAGGCCGGAAGATTATGCTATCGAGTTTTATGAAGCACTTCGCGATTTCCGATTTCTGCCGGCAGGTCGCATTATGTCGGGTGCCGGTACCGAGCGTGATGTGACTTTGTTCAACTGCTTTGTGATGGGCGATATCCCGGACGACATGTCAGGCATTTTTGAAAGTTTGCGGGAAGCGGCTTTAACGATGCAGCAAGGCGGCGGCATCGGCTATGATTTTTCAACTTTGCGGCCAAAAGGAGCAGTCGTCAAAGGAGTCGGTGCAGATGCATCAGGTCCGCTATCCTTTATGGATGTCTGGGACGCAATGTGCCGAACTATTATGAGCGCCGGCTCAAGACGCGGCGCCATGATGGCCGTGATGCGCTGTGACCATCCCGATATCGAAGCCTTTATCGAGGCCAAGCAGGAACCTGGCCGGCTCCGCATGTTTAATCTGTCCGTTCTGGTAAGCGATGATTTCATGCAGGCGGTTAAAGAGGATGCAACCTGGGAGTTGACCTTTAACGGCACGGTCTATCACAGCCTGCCAGCCCGCGAATTGTGGGAAAAAATTATGCGGGCAACCTATGCCTATGCTGAGCCCGGCGTGATTTTTATCGACCGCATCAACCGGCTTAATCCGATTTCTTATTGCGAAACCATTCACGGCACCAACCCCTGCGGAGAACAGCCGCTGCCGCCTTATGGTGCCTGTTTATTGGGTTCGGTCAATCTATCGCGTTTTGTCAGCGATCCCTTCACAGCTCAGGCGAGTTTGGATATCCAGGCATTGACCAAAATTGTCACAACGGCGGTGCGGATGATGGATAATACCATTGATGTTTCGCGCTTTCCGTTACCCGAGCAAGAACAAGAAGCCAAAGCCAAGCGCCGTATTGGCCTCGGCATCACCGGTCTCGCTGACGCTTTGATCATGTGTAACGCCCGTTATGGCTCAGCCGAAGCAGTTCGCTGGACCGAAACTTGGTTAAAAACCATCCAGCGCGCAGCCTATTTAACTTCAACTGAATTGGCTAAAGAGAAAGGTGTCTTTCCGCTGTTCGATAAAGCCGCCTATCTCGCCAGTGAAGCACTTAAGAATATTGATGAAGATATTCGGGAAGCTATCGAAGCGCACGGCATGCGTAATGCTTTGCTCACTTCGGTGGCACCAACTGGAACCATTTCGTTATTTGCCGATAACGTCTCGTCGGGCTTGGAACCAGTGTTTAGTTTTGCCTATACCCGCCATGTTATGATGCCCGATGGCAGCCGGCGCGACGAAGAAGTCACCGATTACGCCTACCGCTTGTTCCGGCGGCTCCGGGGCGAGGACATACCGCTGCCGGCAGCCTTCGTTGATGCGCAGGGACTTTCGCCCAAAGATCATTTGGTGATGCAGGCTACGGTACAGAAATATATTGATAGTTCAATTTCCAAAACCATCAACTGCCCGGAAGATATCTCATTTGATGAATTTAAGGATATCTACGTGCAAGCCTATGAGCTTGGCTGTAAAGGTTGCACAACTTACCGGCCCAACGACGTCACCGGCGCGGTGCTTGAAACCAAAGCGACAAAAGAAAAGCGCGAAGCCGCCAATGATCAGGCCGAGCTTCCCTTGGAAGCACCCAAAAAAGCCACCGTCGGCGCCAATGCCAAGCCTAAGGATATCGGTGATAGTGGTATCCTGCATTATTTGACCCAGCCCCTCGACCGACCGGAGGCGCTTGAAGGCGCAACCTACAAAATTCAATGGCCGGAGAGTGATCATGCGCTTTACATCACCATCAATGATGTTGTTCAGGATAACCGGCGGCGGCCCTTCGAAGTCTTTATCAATTCAAAAAACACCGAACATTTTGCCTGGTCGGTTGCACTGACCCGCATGATTTCGGCCGTCTTCCGGCGCGGTGGTGACGTTTCCTTTGTCGTTGAGGAACTGAAAGCCGTCTTTGATCCGCGCGGTGGCCAATGGGTAAAAGGGCGCTATGTGCCATCGCTATTGGCGGCGATTGGTGATGTGCTGGAAGAACACATGATCATGATCGGCTTTATGAAAGCGCCAGGGTCATTGGAAGAAGATGAGGTCCTGGCAAAGCCTCAAGTGGTCAATTTGCCATCCGGGCAGGATTCCCTTGAAACCCCGGATGCCAGATTTCGTCAATGTCCGAAATGCGGCCAAGCCAGTTTGATCCGCCAGGAAGGCTGCGATACCTGCACCAGTTGTGCATATTCTAAATGTGGTTAGTTTGACGGCAAAAAATACGCCAGCCAAATAGGCCAGCGTTTTTTGCTCTAACTTTCTTGTTAACTAATCTCTTTTTTCTGGAGCGGGCTCACCTGAAATTAGATTCTCAACGATAATTTGCGCTTTTGTACTGCCGCCTTTTTGACCTGTGCTGCCTTCAGTCGCCGCCACAATCCAGGCCTTTACCGCGTCTACGTCAATTTCGGTTTTTTTCATCACCTCAATCATGATAGCTTCTAAGGCAATAACGTGAGCAGCAATATCGTCTAATTGATCGTAATGTCCGTCGACCCCCTCACCAATTGCGATGAGATCTTTTTGTAACTGTTTAATACTTTGTTCTACTTCTTTAATTTGATCAAAGAACATTTCGTCCTCCTGAATGGAATTTCTATCGAGACCATACACTGCCGATCCACTAAAGTCATCGCCCTATCATCATCAAAATGGGAAGCAATTTATTTTTGATTTCAGCGGCTGCCCGGTCAATTTGTTGATTACAAATATATGGGTTATTGGTTATCGATGGCCCACTTAATTATTGTTAATTTCTAATTTAATTTTCAACGTTAAACTATTTAACAGCGAAAGGTTAACATTCAGCAAAAATGCTTGAGTTTTTGGCTAACATTGGTGAAATTCCTATTAGTTGGATATACACTAACAATAGTTAACCACCGTCGGCACAGATATTTCATCCGCCAAACGGCGGTTACCAATAGAATAGAAAGTATTATAGTATGGCATTGTTTGGTGGCAAAAAGAGTGGAACGCCAAAAATAGTTAAACCTATCGATCCAAAATGGGCGAAAACATCATCTGGTGCTTTCAACAGGCTGCTCTCGTTCGACCCTGAGAGTGCCAATATTAGAGACGTTGGCGGAGTTTATATTGTTTGGCATGGCGGTGTTAAACCGGCTTGGGTATATGCGGGAGAAACGCCCAACTTAGCGAGATCTATCAATGAGTTGTTGGATAATGATGACGTCACACAATTTGAAATCAATGGCAAATTGTATGTGTCCTGGTCACCGGTATTGGAAGAATTTCGACGTGGTGTCGTCCTCTATTTGACCCAAACACTAAAACCTGAGGTGGTGAATCCCCGCGCACCAACAGCAGAAACCGACGAAACTTATTTAATTCCTGTATTATTGCCTGGTGAAGAACCTAAAAAACAATCAGATTGAATGTGTGATCTATGAGCACCTTTCTAAACTTGGTGCCAATATTGCTCTTGATCGCGGTCATTGCCACTGCGATCGTTTTATTCGCTGGCATCATCAGCATGGCGAATGACAAAAAATTCTCGCCGACTTTCAGGAATAAAATGATGCGGGCGCGGGTGATTTTACAGGGTATTGTTATCGTCTTATTCTTGATTATGATATTTTCTTCAGCTCTTGCTCCAGGTTCAGGATAAAGATCGGGATAAAACATTGGTAAAACTTGACAAAATTTACACCACTGGTGGCGATCAGGGAGAGACCTCGCTCAGCGATGGCCGCCGTGTCGCCAAACATGATTTGCGGGTTGCGGCCTACGGTACGGTAGACGAGGCAAATGCCTATATTGGTGTCGCCCGGCTGGGCACGACGGGAGAGGTTGATGCGATGCTCGGACGTTTGCAAAACGATCTGTTTGATTTAGGCGCCGATCTGGCACATCCATTGTCCGAGCAAAAACAATCAAAAGATCTCCGAATCGTGCAAAATCAAGTTAATCGTCTCGAGCTGGAAATTGACCAAATGAACGACAGTTTGGACCCGCTGACATCCTTTGTATTGCCTGGTGGCAGCGCTGGTGCCGCCCATCTTCATGTCGCCAGAACCGTCACTCGACGGGCCGAAAGATTGGTCAGCGAACTTGCCACCGGAGTCGAATTAAATCCACTTACTCTGATCTATTTGAACCGGCTGTCTGACCATTTATTCGTTTTAGCCCGCCATTTAAATGATAATGGTTCAGCTGATTTACTGTGGGAACCCGCCAAAAATCACTAATAGCGAGCGATTCGAATTGATATTACTTAACCTGTGTTATTGACAGAGCATTGGCGAATTCATATGTTTCGCGCTAAATCGGAATTCAAATACCGATTTATTTGATTCAGTGACCAAGTACCATAGGAAATCGTATGAAAGTCCTTGTCGCGATTAAACGCGTAATTGATTACAACGTTAAAATCCGGGTTAAATCTGATGAAACTGGCGTTGAAACCACCAATGTCAAAATGTCGATGAACCCGTTTGATGAAATTGCCATTGAAGAAGGGGTTCGCCTTAGAGAAAACGGTGGTGCTGAAGAGCTAGTCGCCGTTTCGATTGGCCCCAAACAGACCCAGGAAACCATCCGCACCGCTTTGGCGATGGGTGCCGACCGCGGCATTCATGTTGAAACAGATGATGAAGTTGAACCGCTCGCTGTGGCCAAGCTCTTGCATGCTATTGTTGAAAAAGAAAATCCAGATTTGGTGATTCTCGGCAAACAGGCCATCGATGATGACAGCAATCAAACCGGCCAGATGTTGGCCGCTTTGTTGGGCTGGTCCCAAGGCACCTTCGCCTCTGAGCTTGAGATGAGTGATGGCAAAGCCAACGTGACGCGTGAGATCGATGGCGGACTAGAAACCATTCAGATCAAACTGCCGGCAGTTGTAACCACCGATTTACGTCTCAACACCCCGCGCTATGCGTCCCTGCCGAATATTATGAAAGCCAAGAAAAAGCCGATTGATGAGTCGTCGCCGGCTGATCTAGGCGTTGATATTTCAGCCCGCCTAACCACATTGAAAGTGACCGAACCGTCATCGCGGGAAGCCGGCGTCATTGTCGAAGACGTCGCAGAATTAGTCGACAAACTGAAAAACGAAGCCAAGGTCATATAGAGGAGGACGCACCATGACAGTTCTGGTTATAGCTGATCACGATAATGCGGCCCTCAAAGGGGCCACTTTCAACACCGTCACCGCCGCTGCTGAACTCGGTGAAGTGACAATTTTGGTAGCCGGCAGCGGTTGCGGTGCGGTTGCTGAAGAAGCCGCAAAGCTTACCGGCATCAACAAAGTTCTGGTTGCTGACGATGAGCAATACGCCAATCCATTGGCCGAAGTACTTACGCCCTTGGTTATCGGAATGGCCGGCGATTACACGCATATCCTGGCCTCGGCAACGACGTTCGGTAAAAACTTGCTGCCACGGGTAGCTGCCTTGCTGGATGTCCAGCAGATATCTGAAATTACCGCCATTCAGGATGCTGACACCTTTGAACGACCGATCTATGCCGGCAACGCAATTGCCACGGTTCAGTCGAGTGATGCGACCAAACTTATTACCGTGCGGGCTACAGCTTTTGAAGCGGCAGTTGCGGGCGACAATGCTGCCGAGATTACGGCTACTAACAGCTCCGAAAATCCTGGCCTCTCTGAATTTGTCAGCACTGAGCTGACTAAATCGGATCGCCCGGAATTGACGGCAGCACGGGTTATAATATCTGGCGGCCGCGGTATGCAGGACGGTGAAAATTTTGCCATGCTTGAAAAAGTTGCTGACATCTTGGGGGCCGCAGTTGGCGCCTCCCGAGCAGCAGTTGATTCCGGCTTTGTCTCCAACGACTATCAAGTCGGTCAGACCGGCAAAATCGTTGCCCCGGACCTTTATATCGCCGTCGGTATTTCCGGTGCCATTCAGCATTTGGCCGGCATGAAAGACAGTAAAGTTATTGTTGCGATCAACAAAGACGAAGAAGCCCCTATTTTCCAGGTTGCGGATTATGGTCTGGTTGCAGATCTCTTCAAAGCAGTCCCAGAACTGGAAATCGAACTCGAAAAATGAGAGAATAAAACTAATGAACAAAATTATAAATATTGATGATGAAAAGCGGTCAAATAATATGAGCATTGAAATAAAAAATATCGGTGTTATTGGCGCAGGCCAAATGGGTCTTGGCATTGCCCATGTCTGCGCTGCCTCCAACTATGATGTGAAACTCGTTGATATTGATGATGCTGCATTGGCAAGAGCGATTGACGAAATTGATAAAAATTTGGGCCGTCTGGTCTCGCGTGGCAAAATATCTGATGCCGATAAAAAATCGGCGATAAGTAAAATTTCTACCGACACCTCTTTTGATTCATTAAGTGATTGCGATCTGGTTATCGAAGCTGCGACCGAGAACGAAGAAATTAAAAATGCAATCTTTGCTCAAGTATGTCCAATTTTGAAAGAAGACGCGATCCTATCAACCAATACGTCTTCCATTTCCATCACCCGATTGGCCGCTCAAACCGACCGGCCTGGCCGATTCATGGGTATCCACTTTATGAACCCAGCGCCGCTGATGGAATTAATCGAGCTTATTCGCGGCATCGCAACGGAACCCGAAACTTTTGAATCGATCCGCGAATTTACTACTAAACTTGGTAAAACACCTGTTAGCGCCGAGGATTTTCCAGCCTTTATCGTCAATCGGATATTGCTGCCGATGATCAATGAAGCGGTTTATACCCTCTATGAAGGTGTCGGCTCGGTGGATGCGATTGATACCGCGATGAAGCTTGGTGCTCACCATCCGATGGGCCCCTTGGAACTAGCCGACTTTATCGGACTGGACACCTGTCTATCGGTGATGCAAGTGCTGCATGATGGCTTGGCGGATACCAAATACCGTCCCTGCCCGCTGCTGGTTAAATATGTTGAAGCCGGTTGGCTGGGCCGTAAATCCGGTCGTGGTTTCTACGATTATTCCGGCGACGTGCCACAGCCCACACGATAAGCTTTAACGCACTTAGTGCAACTCCGCCCGCAATTGCTGGCGGAGCACATCGATCGGCATCATCTTGCCTTCAACGTCCAAATGCCAGAACGTCCAGCCATTACAGGCCGTTGCATCCTGCACCAAAGCGCCAACTCGATGGATCGAGCCCCGATGATCCGAGCTGATGATAGAACCATCGGCGCGCACTTTAGCGGTGTGACGTTTACGAGTGTCGCTTAATACCGTACCAGGCTCCAGCAAGCCGCGTTCGACCAGCCAGCCAAATGGGATGCGCGGCTCTTTCTTTTTAGAAGGCGTCGTCAGCAGACTTTGATCCACCGGCCCGGTGATCTGAGACAGCCGTTTTTTAGCCACCTTAATGTAATCCTTGTCTCGCTCGACACCGATATAATTGCGGCCAAGTTTCTTAGCAACCGCACCGGTCGTGCCGGTACCAAAGAAGGGGTCGAGCACCACATCACCCGGTTCGGTCGAGGACAGGATCACCCGGTGTAGCAGAGATTCCGGCTTTTGGGTCGGATGCGCTTTTTTTCCGTCCTCTTCTTTTTTGATCCGCTCGCCGCCATTACAGATCGGCAACAGCCAATCGGAGCGCATCTGCACATCTTCATTCAATGCTTTCATGGCTTCGTAGTTAAACTGATACTTGGCGCCCTTGCCTTTAGAGCACCAGATCAGCGTTTCATGTGCATTGGTGAATCGTTTGCCACGAAAGTTAGGCATTGGATTGGTTTTGCGCCAAATCACGTCATTAAGCATCCAAAAGCCCATATCCTGCAGCGCCGTGCCAATACGGAAAATATTGTGATAACTACCGATCACCCAGAGCGTGCCGGTTTCTTTGAGCACTCGCCTCGCTTCGGTGAGCCAGGAACGGGAGAATTTATCGTAAGCGGCAAAGCTTTCGAATTGATCCCAGTCATCGTCAACCGCATCGACTTTGGAATTGTTGGGACGTAGAAGCTCCCCCGCCAACTGTAAATTGTAGGGAGGGTCCGCGAAAATGACGTCAACCGATGCACTCGGAAGCGTCTTCATCATCTCGACGCTATCGCCTTCAAGAATCTGATTAAGTTTTAAAGATTTGTGACCTGCCATAACCCGCGCATACTGAGTCTTTGGCGATTCCGCGTCAAGAACTATTTAGAATCAATGACTTAGCAGTGATCGTTGGCCACAACATATAGGAGTCAGGAATCTGCACGACTCAAGATGTTGATTATTGGCCGGTAACTTTTTCGGTGATGTTCAGTGACACCACGCTGCTCCAGACCCGCTTGATGCGCTTTTGTGCCATAACCCTTATTCTTTTCCCAGGCATAACCCGGGTGTATTTCGCCGAGTTCCGTCATAATTCGATCCCGCGTAACCTTGGCAATGATCGACGCCGCGGCGATGGAAAGCGATCTGGAATCGCCTTTAATAATGGCTTCGGCCGGGCACGATAAAGGCGGTAATTTGTTACCATCGACCAAGGCAAAATCGGGGGCACTCGGCAGACTTTCCACGGCGCGTGTCATGGCCAGAAAAGTCGCCTGCAAAATATTGATGGTATCAATTTCCTCGACGCTGGCCTTGCCGACGCCGACATCTGCACTCTGCTGGAGCGCCTCATAAAGGGCATCGCGTTTTGGTGCTGAGAGCTTTTTGGAATCATCCAACTCAGCCAGTAGGGCGTCGTTGGTATTCTTTGGATTGAGTATGACTGCTGCCGCAACCACCGGACCTGCCCACGGCCCCCGTCCGGCCTCATCAATTCCAACGATGCGGTTGAAGCCTTGGGCATGGTATTTTTTTTCAAACTCGAAATCAGGCAAGGATCAACCCAACCCCCAATCCTTCGGGAATATATGCAGACCATCTGCATCAAGCTGTAATTCAAAAGTCCTCAACACCGTCGCAACCGGCAGTGCGCCGTAGAGATGGGGAAACAGCATATCGTTGCGCGACGGCTCCCATTTGAGCGCCTCGCCGAGTGCTGCTTGATCAACTTCGAGCAACATCAAGCCATCCTGACCGGCGCGATGCTTGGCCGCACTTTCAATCACCTGAGCGCCACCTGAAAAATGAATAAATCCGTCTGCCTGATCTTGGGAGGAGCCGCCGTAGCTGCCACTGGCCTGAGCCAATGCCCATTCATCCGCCCGGCAGATGTGATAGATCGGCCCCGCCGGCATTTGTGTCAGGCCGACAATCTGGCTTTAAGTGCCTTGAGGTAACGCAAATCCATCTGCTCGAACTCACCATGTTCAAGATCATCTTCATATTCTTTAAGCTCATCTTTGGTGAGATCGGAAATCTCCATACCCCGAATGGCCGCGATCAGGCTGGCCGCCTCTGCTTTTTCTTCAGCACTGAGCGGATTTAAATCGCTATCATCATCGTCACTGGTTTGCTCGACTTCGTCTTCGTCTTCTTCTTCATCTTCGTCTTCGTCTTCGTTGCTATAATCAGAAGCTGCCGGCGCATCATCTTGCGACATCAGCAAATCATCCCAGGTGACGCCGGCAACCGTCATCTTGGCGTTTAAGTCTCGGACAGCGGCCAAAACCTCAGCCTCATCTTCGCTCTTAAGCTTTTCCAGCAAAGCGATAAAATCGTCTCTTTCTAAATCAGTTCTCATTGGTGTTCTCCGACGGGTCTTTAGAGCCCATAAACTTCAATTAGGGGCGTAAATGAGCATGACGACCCCTGAAAAACAAGCCTGAAAACAGGATCAATTTCTTAGAACAAACCCATTTGATCACCGCGCGCCAGCGGTACTTCGAAATGTGAGCAATCTAAATCAAGAGTGCGTTCAGGAATACCGAGTTTGTTTTGAGCAACATGAAAACGCCGCCGAATGATCTCAGCGTAAGGTCCCTCCCCTGTGAAGCGTTGACCAAATTCTGAATTATTCAAATTTCCCGAGCGGCATTGCCGAATTAGGCTAAGGACATGACGGGCGCGGTCGGGATAATGCGCCTCAAGCCAAGCGGTGAACATATCTTTCAGCTCATAGGGTAAGCGCAGTAGCAAATAGCCTGCCTGTACGGCACCTGCCTCTGCACAAGCGGTCAAAATTTTCTCAATCTCCGGATCGTTGAGCCCGGGGATCATCGGGGAGGCCAAAACACCGGTCGGCACGCCGGCATTGTTAAGCGCCTGCATGGTTTTGAGGCGGCGCTCCGGCGTGGCCGCGCGGGGCTCCATCTTGCGGGCGAGTTCGCGGTCCAGTGTCGTCACCGATATCATCACATGCACCAGATTGCGCTCTGCCATTGACGTTAAGATATCGAGATCACGCAAAATACCGGCAGATTTAGTGATGATCGAAAGCGGATGATTAAAGGCGTCCAACACTTCAAGGATCGAGCGGGTAATCTTAAGCTCCCGTTCCGCCGGCTGATAGCAATCGGTATTTACGCCTAAAGCCATCGGCGCCGCTTTGTATCTCGGTTTCCGCAGTTCTTTTTCCAGCAATTTGGCGGCATGTTCTTTAAAAAATATCCGGGTTTCAAAATCGAGCCCGGGCGACAAATCCAGGAAGGAATGAGACGGCCTGGCAAAGCAATAGACGCAACCATGTTCACAGCCGCGATAGGGATTAATCGAGCGATCAAAGGGAATATCAGGTGACTGGTTGCGGGTTATGACACTGCGGGCTGCATCCGGTCTGATTTTGGTTAGCAACTTATGGGCCAAATCACTTTCATCATCGCCAGCCCACCAGCCATCATCAACGGCAAGGCGTTCTGTTTGCTCAAAGCGGCCCGCCGGATTACCGACCGCACCTCGTCCCTTCAATTGCCCTGTTATCATGTCCATTGCGAATTCATATCACACATTAAGTTAATAGGAACATAACAAGAACATATAGATTTATTATCGCAAATGCAATGGCCCCTTTACGTCAAGCCCAGTATAGTCCCGCCATGCTAAGCATTATTATCCCAACACTGAACGCAGGGGCGGTCTTGAAAGGCTCTTTAACAGCGCTCAAGACATCTGAAATAAGGACGCAGATTGTTGTCAGTGATGGCGGCTCAACGGACGAAACTCGATCGATCGCGGAGCAGTATGGAGCGACGGTTATTAATGCACCAGCGGGACGCGGCTCTCAATTGGCTGCCGGAGCGAAAATTGCAACTCATCCCTGGTTGTTGTTTCTCCATGCCGATACGCGCTTGGACACATCTTGGCAGCAGTCAGTCATGGCGTTTATCACAAATCAGACGACACCTCCCCGCGCCGCTGTATTTAAATTTAGCCTAGACGATCCTACCCCTGCGGCCCGCCGGCTTGAAAGAATTGTCGCCTGGCGATGCCGGCTGCTGGGTTTGCCTTATGGCGACCAGGGCTTGCTGATCTCGCGCCAGCATTATGATCAGATTGGCGGTTTTAAGGGCCTCCCTTTATTTGAAGATGTCGACATGGTCCGGCGCATTGGCCGGCGTAATATTGAATATTTAGAACGTTCTGCCATCACCTCTGCTATCCGTTATCAGAAATCCGGTTATGTCTGGAGGGCGTTAAGGAATGCGACCTGCCTGTCGCTTTATTTCGCCGGGTTGCCGCCAAAACTGATCGGACGCCTCTATCAATGAACCTGACTCAGCATCTCGTAATTTTTGCCAAAGCGCCGCGTCTTGGCACCGTCAAAAGCCGACTGGCTGCTGATGTCGGTGAGGTGGAGGCGGTTCGTATCTATCGCCAGTTGGCGGAACAAACTATTCGGCCTTTGTCGCGGGACGCCCGCTGGCAGACCTATCTGGCGCTCACGCCGGATAAAGACGCCTTAAATGGCTTTGGCTGGTCTTCGCCAAAACTCGCAAGGCTGCCGCAAGGCCGCGGTGATTTGGGTGACCGGCTGGGCCGCATCCATCACGATCTGGCACCGGGTCCAGTTATTTTTATCGGTACTGATCTGCCGGACATTAATAACGAGAGGGTCGCCCGTGCCTTTAAAGCACTCGGCAACTATGACGCCGTGATCGGTCCGGCTGGTGATGGCGGCTATTGGCTGATCGGTTTTAAAAGACGGCCCCGGATTTTGGATGTTTTTAACAATATTAGATGGTCGAGTTCACATACGATGAAAGACACCATCCGCAATATTGAAGCCAAAATTCATCAGCCGCGCATAAAACTGCTCGAACAATTGAATGATATCGACGATATTGCGAGTTATCAGAAAGCCCAAAATAAACGCTTACGGAAATAATATGACTAATAAAGATTTACCCAATGGCCCGCTTACCGGAATCCGCGTGATTGATCTAACCCGCATTTTAGCCGGCCCGATCTGCACCATGAATTTAGGTGATATGGGCGCAGAAATTCTCAAAATTGAACAACCCGGTAAAGGTGATGATACGCGGGATTGGGGCCCACCCTTTGTTGAGGGGCAAGCTGCTTATTTTCTGGGCACCAATCGCAGTAAAAAAAGTATCACCCTCGATCTCAAAAATGAACAAGGCAAAGAAATCCTGCGCCAGCTCATTCAGAAATCAGATGTCGTAATCGACAATTTCAAAACCGGCACGATGGAGAAATGGGGTTTTACGGAAGATTGGTATCAAGTAGAGGCACCTCATGTTGTGCAATGTCAAATCACCGGCTACGGCAGTAAAGGCCCAAAAGCCGGGCTGCCCGGCTATGACTTTATCTTGCAGGCTGAAAGTGGCCTGATGAGCATTACCGGCAGTCTTGACCGTGGGCCAGCAAAATACGGTGTCGCTATTGTTGATGTTTGCACCGGCCAAAATGCCGCAATGTGTATCCTGGCTGCTCTCAATGCCCGCCACACCACCGGCAAGGGCCAGCGTATTGAATTGTCGCTATTTAACACCAGTCTCGCCATGCTGGTTAACATTGGTTCAAGCTATCTAGTTAACGGAAATCGCCCGGGCCGCTTCGGTAATGCCCACGCAAGCGTCGTACCCTATCGGGATTTCTCGACCAAAGACGGTGACATAGCGATTGCAGTCGGCAACGATACTCAATTTGCCCGCCTTGCCGATACTCTGGGCCACGCCGAATGGGCAGTGAGCGACGCTTATAAAACCAATGCCAGCCGGGTGGAAAACCGCGAAGCACTTGAGCTCGCCATCAACGAAGCAATGGTGGATAAAACCTCGGACGAATGGATTGCAATGTTCGAAGCGGACGGTATTCCCTGCAGCAAAATCAATGCCGTCGACGAAGCTCTCGAAAGTGAGCAAGCCCAAGCCCATGATATGGTCGTGGAGCGTGATCATCCGACCATCGGTGCTCTGAAGATGCTGGGGGTACCCTATACCTTTTCAGATACCCCAGCAGAGGCCGGAGACGCACCACCGCTATTGGGCGCTGATACGGAGAATGTATTGTCTGAGCTGCTAAATATCGACCCGGAAAAAATAGCTGAATTGCGGCAAAATAAAATTATTTAGTTATATTCCAATTGCTTCATTCGAAAATAAAAGATTCTGCTGGAAT
The DNA here is from genome assembly GCA_018649245.1 of Rhodospirillaceae bacterium. GTDB lineage: Bacteria > Pseudomonadota > Alphaproteobacteria > Rhodospirillales > UBA2165 > TMED23. The sequence goes on from JABIIH010000003.1 coordinate 14,159, forward strand.
ATCGAAGCGTGACAATTCATTTAGGCAAAATTTTATGTCCACTGGACTCAGTTCATTTTTCCACTTGCCGGTTTGGCCACCCCGCAAATGGGAGCCGTTGGGGTCTGATTGATCTTGGGCGAGTGCGCGCCCTAACTTGCGTTCAATATCACGCACCCTATCCGGTGCCGCCATGGTAAGCGCATTTTCAATTGCCTCCCTGTGTTCTTCCAACTCTGTATCAAAGCCGACAAATTCGATCATTTGTTCAAACATGCGACACGGCTCGGCGACCAGATTTTCATATTTGATCATCATGAGATTCGGATTTTCGCGCGTTTCATGGTAGCTAAAAAATTGCTTGATATAGCCTTCAAGACCGCCCTGCCGTAGATATTCTGAAACGGACGAAAATGGCACACGCTCTCCCGACTTTGGCTCGAGATAGGTGCGATGTTGTTCACTTAAAGATCCTTTATTGTGATGAAACGCCGAGACCATCTGATCCAGTGGATTGCGGTAAAGGTAGATAATTTTCAGATCATCATTTTGGAGTGGTGAAAATTGCTCGGGCGCCTGTTCGGCAACATTATGGCCAGAGTTAAACGCGTTACAGTAAAAATTTAAATCTTCCCAGGCGCTGCGATAAGGCCCTTTATAAATTTGCTCGAAGTTCGGGTAAATTGAATGACCGTGACACTTGACGATTTTAGTGCCGAGGTGAATGCGCGCTTCATTGATCTGTCTAACCCGGGTGCTGCCGGTCAAAGCCATATCGAGAAATTCAAACAGGAAAAAACTATACCAGGTGCCCGAGCGTGGCATAGTCGCAAAAAAAAGTTTAGGGAAATCGCGCAAGGCTATATCGGGGGAAATTTCTCCAGCCGAATTGGGATTATCAAGCACCGTACACCACCTAAACGCCTATTTTTGTCCAAGATAGCGAGCGGAAATGAAAATCCCGTTAATTGATTATTTTTTCAAAGGTGGTGCGATATTAATTTTCTTGATCCAGTATTTACGCGCCAGCATGCGCACATCCGCGGGCTTAACCCGGTAGAGGAAGGTATCATTGCCTTGATTGCCGCGGATGGTGCCGACTTCCTGGAAAATACCGAGATGAAACTCTTCGGCGGGAAATTTTGAGGTGATAACCAAATCCACAGGCGCCTCGCTGGTGCCGATCTGGGCCGCTAATTCATCACTCAGGCGAGAGGGTCCGTAGAAAAATCCCCAACTGTAAAACAGAATTAGAAATGCCGCGACAGCCAGCACAAATCTAACATCGCGGCGATGGTGCCAGCGCCTTTGTCTAAAATTCGTCTGAATGGAATTTACAGTATCAGACATTTTAAGTCGGCTTCCAAACAAGGCCCCAGCGATGGATCGTCCATTTCTCCAAAGGCATCAGCAAGTAGCGATCAGTTGCCAGGAATATCAGGGAGATAATTATCACGCCGAGGAAAACTTCTTCAATTTTAAATTCTTCGGCCGAAGAAAAAATCATAAAGCCGAGACCGCTATCGCCGCCAATCATTTCCGCTGCAATTAGTGCCCGCCAGCCAAAGCCCATGCTCATGCGCATACCGGATATTATGCTCGGCATGGCCCCCGGCAAATAAACCTGGGTGATAACATCCAACCGGTTGCCGCCCATGGTCAGCACGCTTTGCTCATAAACCCGGGCGACACCCCGGACGCCCATCATCGAATTAAAGAACATCAGCCAGAAAATCGTATTGAGCATGATGAATAGGGTCGTCATCCAGCCAACGCCAAACCAGACAATCGCCAACGGTATCCAGGCAATGCCCGAAATTGAGTTGGCGAAAATCCCTATCGGCTCAAGGATTTTTGAGATCGGGCGGCTCATACCGGCCAAGATACCAAAGGCGATACCAAAGGGCAGGCCGATCACTGCTGCTAAAATGACCCGGCCAATGCTGGAGAGAATATGGGTCGACATTAGGCACGAATTATCCAGCGTTAACGCTGCACCCACGCCGGCACAATCTTCCTGCAAGATAAAGAAGGCATCCCAGACTTCGCCGATTGCTGGAATGAAGACCGGCGGCAACCATTCGAAAACAGTGTTCATATGCCAAGCCGATATCAGGACGACAAACGGGATCGAGCCTAAAATATACTGCCGCAAACGTTGGCGTCCAAAGCGGCGTTGGATGGCAATCGAGGCAGTAGCAACAATACTCATCTTTGTACCAGCCCCCAGCGTTCAATCGTATCCGCCTCAAAAGGCCGCAACAGATAATGATCCAGGATAATCCAGGACACCCCGATCATCACCATACCGAGAATAACCTCCGAAGTTTTATCAGCATCCTGGCCGGTAAATATCATCCAGCCGAGACCTTCCCTTCCAGCCAGCATTTCGCCGGCTATAACAGCGCGCCAGGCAAAGCCGATGCTGAGGCGCGAGCCAGTGGCGATGTGCGGCATTGAGCCCGGCAGTAAGACATCCCGGATAATTTGATAGCGCGATGCCCCCAACGTGCGGGCAGCATGGATATATCGGAGTGGCACCTCACGCACGCCGGAGAGCACGGTAAAGGCTATGGGGAAGAAGCTCGTATACAGAATGACCGCCAGCACGGTTTTGTCGCTGTTACCCCACCAGACGACAACGATGGGGAAAATAGCGATACCAGACACCGATTGGAAAAAATTCATCATCGGATAAAACATATCGGCCACTGTCCGATTGAGCCCGAGCAGTAGGCCAAACGGGATACCAAGTGCCAAGCCGATGGAACTGCCAACAACTAGGCGGGTGATGGTGTCACCAAAATAACTCGGCAACAGGCCTTTATAAATCATATCGAACGACGACAGAACAACCTGGATTGGTGACGGCAGATAGCGGGCTGGGTTTTCAATGGTATTTGAAATCAGCAGCCAAACCAGCATGATGCCAATAATTATGAGCGTCAGATTTACTGCATTGGCAGCCGGGAAATGCCGCCAAAATGCCGCAAGGCGATTGAGATTACTCCTCGACAGCAACGGAGACCTCCTCCCGTACCAATCTCAGGATTTCATCGCGTGAGCTGACAAATTCCTCATCCGCGTTCATATCCGCCCAAATGCGACGTTCTCGTGGAATATTAATATTAACAATGGCCTTGAGACGACCGGGCCGGGCCGAAAAGACAAAACACCGGTCACCCAAAAATGCTGCTTCATCAACCGCATGGGTGATGAACATAATGGTTTTCTTGGTCGCAATGGCGATACGGTTAAGTTCTTCCTGCAGAGTGATACGCGTCTGCGCATCAACGGCAGCAAAGGGCTCATCCATCAGCATGATGACGGGATCGGCGCAGAGTGTGCGCGCCACGGCGCAGCGTTGTTTCATGCCACCTGAAAGCTCATGCGGATATTTATCTTCAAACCCGCTTAAACCCACCAGATCAACAAAATCTTTAACGCGCGCCTCGCGTTCTTCTTTTGCCATGCCTTTAATTTCAAGGCCATGGCCGATATTTTTGGCGACGGATCGCCACGGTAAAATGGCGTGTTCCTGGAAGACGACACCGCGATCAGAGCCGGGTCCGGAAATTTGCACGCCATCAACCGAGGCAATGCCTTCGCGGTAGGGCAGCAGACCAGCCAAAATATTCAGCAAGGTCGATTTGCCGCAGCCGCTGGGTCCAACCACCGTGACCAATTCACCTTCATCTACTTCGAGATTTATTTTTTCCAGTGCGTGTACCGATTCGCCGGTATATTCGTCTGGATAGTGGTGGGTAAGCCCCTCAACAACCAACTTAGCAGGCATAAAACTTTCCCGGAAAATTATTATATTTGAAAGAGTGGGTGCGACACGAATGCCGCACCCGTATTTTTTTTATTTAGCTCTATTAATCGAGCTTATTTCATATCCGAAAACCATTCGGGATGGCGCTTGATCGTGCTATCGATGAAGGACGTATCAAGATATTTCGCCGGATCATATGGTTTTTTCATTTTTTTCTGGGCGATCAGCAGTTTTACCGAAGCTTTAAAGGCATCTGCCGTGCCGCCGCCAATCCGCGCGTCATAAATGACATGCTTGATGGTACGTGCAACCAAGTCGGCATTCATACCACGGACATAGCGCGAGCCGATTTCAGACACTTCTTTGGCATTCTTTTTATCACGTAGGAAATGAGCCGCTTCGGCCATGGCATCAACAAAGGCCTGGGTCCGTTTGCGGTCCTTGTAAACAACTTCTGGCAGGCCATGCATGCCGGCACAGAAGCAGACGTGACCACCACCGCGAACGACGAGTGTGGAGCCTTTAACTTTGTCCAACGCCTTGGTTACATTCGGCTCCCAGGCCACCATGGCATCTACACCACCGGAATCCAACGTGGAGACATGGCTTGGCGGACGGACATTGATCCGTTTCAGATCATTTTTTGTCATGCCGTTCTTTTTGAGAATTTCCTGCAGATATAAATCGCCGGTCGTACCGAAAGCAACGCCGACTTTTTTACCTTTGAGATCTTTGATGGATTTAATACCGGTGCCGGGGCGGGCGATGATGCCCACATTACCGTCGCTGGCAGGCGCATTGAAGTGACCACCGAGATAGCCAACCACGCCA
>JABIIH010000017.1 GCA_018649245.1 Rhodospirillaceae bacterium
AAAACCAAAATCCAGTCCACCTTATCAAACATGAGCTTAAATGTGATTCAGCCGGCCCTGGCCAATGGCGCGGTGGCTATGGCACCGAAACCGAAATGCTGGTTGAAGGCGAGAATGTCGCCGGCGTTGTTTTTGGTGACGGCATCGAAGAAGACGCAAAGGCCTTCGGCTTGTTTGGCGGCGGTGCCGGTATCTTAAATGAAATGAGCTTTACCAGCCCCGACCAATCCCAACACAGGCCTAAATCAAAAGAAATTGTCAAAGATATCGCAACCCACACAGTCTTAACTCAAATCGCTGGTGGCGGTGGCGGCTATGGCGACCCGTTCAAACGTCCGATTGAGATTGTTCTCAATGAAGTTAAAAACGGACTCGTATCGGTCAAGCGGGCAAAACAAAATTATGGTGTTGTGATTGACCCTGAAAGTTTAGAATTAGATATTGCGGCCACCGATACTGTACGGAGTAAGCGCCCATGAGCGGGCTTAGAATTGATCATCTCGGCATAATTGTCGCCGACCTCGACAAAGCGATTGAGAGATTTCGCTTCCTGACTGATGGCGAACCCGCCTACACCAAAGACATGCCCGACGTTGGATTGCGCATTGCCACCTTTGAGGCTGAAAATATATCATTGGAACTCGTCGAATATGCCGGCTCAGCGTCCGAATTTGCCAAAGAAGTCATGGGGGACGAAACCGGCCTCAATCATATTTCTTTAGGTGTTGATGATCTAAATAAAGCCATCACCGAATTCACTGAGGCTGGATTTAAAATAATGGAGGGCTTCCCCCGCGAAGGTGCTCACGGCCAAGTCGCATTCTTTAGACGCGACAATGATACAGGCCTCCTGTTCGAACTGTGCGAGCGGGCGAAGATTTAGAATGAAAATTGCGATTATGGCAGCGGGTGCAGTTGGTGGATATTTTGGTGCGCGGCTGGCGGATTCTGGTCATGACGTGACATTTATCGCCCGCGGAAAACATCTCGAAGCCATTCGCGACCACGGTTTCGAGTTGAGAAGTGAACTTGGCGATGTTCAGCTGAAAAATGTTAACGCGACCGATGATCCCGCCATTGTCGGGCCGGTCGAAGTTATCCTCTTTGCCGTCAAACTATGGGATACGGTGGCGTCGGCTCAAGCATGCAAGCCTATGCTGACGGATAAAACGGCGGTTATTTCGCTGCAAAATGGTGTCGAAAGCAGTGAGATTATTTCCGGGGAATTTGGCGCTGAACATTCACTGGCCGGCAGTGCCTATGTATCATCCGTGATCGCCGAACCTGGTGTCATTCAGCATTTCGGCAATTTCGCCAAACTGGTTTTTGGCGAGACCGATAACCAAAAATCTGATCGGGCCAAGGCCTTTCTCAAAGCCTGCCAGGAAAGTGGCTTTGAAGCGGTAATCCCAGACGATATTCAAGCCGCTTTGTGGGATAAATTTATAACCCTGACCACCTTGAGCGGCGTGACGACGGCATCCCGCAGCCCGATCGGAAAAATTCTAGCCGATCCCGATATGGCGAAGATGTATCGGGCTGCAATGACCGAAATAGCCGCGGTCGGGCGCGCTCGCGGCGTGAATTTAGCAGAAGATATCGTCGAGCGTCAGATGGGTTTCGCTGCCACCATGATGCCGCCAGATATGACAGCCTCGACGCTGAAGGATCTTGAGAAGGGCTATCGTCTCGAGACGCCGTGGCTGACCGGAGCTGTGGTGCGAATGGGACGTGAACTAAATATCCCAACGCCCGTCAATGAAACACTCAATGCCGTAATCAAGCCTTTCGAGAACGGTAACTAGCTCTCCTCAGCATTTGATCAAAATCAAGGTCTTTTGTCGTCAGCCTCCCATAATTCCATCATCGAAATATAAATCGATTTTAATTCGATATGGGGAGACGGCAATGCCACCTGTCTTTAACATCTATTGCGATGGTTGCGGTATTTGCGCCTCAATCTGTCCGACCGATGTGTTTAGCCGCAGCAAAGATAAAGAAGTTCCGCTCGTGCTCTACCCTGATGAGTGCTGGCATTGCGATTCCTGTGTGCTCGATTGCCCGGGTGACGTGGAGGGCCGCAAAGGTGTTGAGCTGCGCATACCGCTGAACATGCAATTGCTGTGGATAGATCCTGAAGCCGAGCACAATTATTTCGACATGGTCGGCGACCGGTTTGGCAGCAAGTCGGACACCCTCTCAAATATGCCTAAAGAGTAAATCTTATGATCGAAATTGACCGCAAACCAATTGATTGTGATGTGCTGGTCGCCGGCGGCGGCATCGGCGGCTTAATGGCGGCGATCGGCGCTGCCGGTAAAGGTGCGGATGTCATCATCGCCGAGAAAGCGCATACTAAACGCAGCGGCTCCGGCGCCACTGGCAATGATCATTTCATGGCCTATATCCCGGAAAAACACGGCGATGATATCGAGCCTATTCTTGAAGAACTCCTCAATAGCCAAATTGGCGGCTTCCACGATACCCCATTGTCGCGCAAGTTTCTCGAAAACTCCTTCGACCGGGTGAAAGACTGGAACGATTGGGGCATCAATATGAAGCCGAGCGGTGACTGGTCCTTCAATGGACACGCCTTCCCCGGCCGGCCCCGAATCTGGTTGAAATATGCCGGCAGCAATCAAAAGGATGCCCTGACCAAGGAAGCCAAGCAACGGCGCGCCCGCACGATTAATTATATGCCGATCCTCGATGTCATCACCAAAGATGGGCGGGTCATCGGCGCCATCGGTCTAGATGTTAAAGACGAAGAACCGAAAATAAAAATCATCCGCGCCAAGACAGTTATCCTGGCCGGTGGCTCGGCGGCCCGGATTTATCCCTCACCGACGCCGTCTAACTTATTTAATATGGCGTGGTGCCCAACCTGTACCGGCAACACCCAGGCGATGTCGTATCGCGTTGGGGCCAAGCTGATTAACATGGAATTTCCCAACCTCCACGCCGGGGTTAAATATATCGAGCGCGCCGGCAAGGCGACATTTATTGGCGTGGTGTCTGATCCCAAGGGTGAGCCGCTCGGACCTTTCATCACCAAGGCGGATAAATGGCTCGGCGATATTACCGCCGATGTCTGGAACTCGATTTTCAGCGATGTCATGAAATCGGGCAAAGGTCCGGCCTACATGAATTGCACCAAGACGGACCAGGACGACATCGATTACATGATGTGGGGGCTTAAAGAAGAAGGTAACACGGCCCTGGTCGGCATGATGGAAAAAGAAGGTGTCGATCTCAAGAAACATCCAGTTGAATTTATGCAGTATCAGCCATTCCTGATCGGGCGCGGGCCTGAAACCGATCTAAATGGCGAGACCACCATCAACGGCCTTTATGCAGTTGGTGATGCAGTTGGCAATTTCCGCGCAGATATCGGTGGTGCTGCGGTATTTGGTTATATCGCCGGCGAACATGCAGCTGATACAGCCAACACCATGCACGGTGCTTTTGAAGCCGTCGGCGATGATCCCTTGGTTGATCAGCGCGCTCTACAATACTCGACTTATTTAGAGCGTAGCGAAGGCGCCAGCTGGCAGGAAGCCAACCATATGGTCCAGCAAATCATGAAAGACTACGCCAATGACCAGGTGCGATCAGAGACCCTGCTTAATGCCGGCATGAAATACTTGGGCGATCTCAAACGGCGCACTTATGAAAGCCTGGCTTGTGCCAACGCGCATGAATTGATGCGGGCGGCTGAAGTGTTCGAGATCATGGATTGCAGTGAA
>JABIIH010000002.1 GCA_018649245.1 Rhodospirillaceae bacterium
CGAGTGGAAGAATCCCGCGCATTTCCGGATCGACCCAGAAGAGCTCGTGGTCGTCTCTGCTTTCCGCCATCGGAAAAATACCGGCGGCATAAGCACGCAAAATAATTTCAGGCGTTAGTTTTATCTGATCTGGTGTATAGCCGTCAGAACCCGTCATTATGATATGCTCTAATTTGTGGTTTCGTTATCGAAGATATAAGTATTTTTAACGGCAAAACCAAAAAATATTGGAAAAAAGCAATAATTCTAGGTGATTAGCGTTTTTGCCGCTTCCAGCGCCAGCTCATAGCCTTTGCTGCCAAAACCGCAAATAACGCCGTTGGCGGCTTCCGAGATATAGGAATTATGGCGGTATTCTTCACGCTGGAAAATGTTCGACAAGTGAACTTCGACAACCGGCAAACCGGCAGCCCGTAAAGCATCCAACAAAGCAATGGAGGTGTGGGTATAAGCGCCGGCATTAATAATGATGGCGGCGTGATCTGCCCCGGCGGTTTGAATCCAGTCGACCAACTCGCCTTCGCTATTGCTTTGACGAAAATCTATATTGAGTCCGAGTTCAGCCGCCCGCGCCTGGCACAAAGTTTCGATATCGGCGAGCGTCAGCTTGCCGTAAACTTCCGGCTCACGGGCGCCAAGCATATTTAAATTTGGCCCGTTTAATATCAATACAGAGTCTGTCATAGCTCTCATTCCTTAGGCGTCCGGGTTTTACCACGATCCGCCTTTAAGGCAACTCTAAAGCACAGCGATGAACGAACTCTTAATCCGAAAAAGAGCGTGAAATCAGGTTGAAAGCGTCGGACTTCAAGCACATACTAGGCGTCTGATAGAAGCTTAATGTGACGGAAATTCAATGAACGTAATAATAAATGGTGAAGCACGCAGCATCGACGGCCCGGCAACGGTCGAGCAACTCCTGGGTGATCTTGGATTAGATGGTCGCAAAGTGGCAGTTGAGCGCAATCTCGAAATCGTGCCGAAATCGCTATACCACGATGTAGCCATCGGCGAAGGGGACAAGTTCGAAATTGTCCATTTCATTGGCGGCGGTGCTCCAGAAGGAGCTGGCCTACCGAAAGATGATACTTTCGAAGTGGCCGGCCAGACGTTTAATTCGCGCCTCTTGGTCGGCACCGGTAAATATAAAAATTTTGATGAAACCGCAGCAGCGATCGAAGCCTCGGGGGCAGAGATTGTCACCGTTGCTGTCCGGCGGGTCAACGTCACTGATCCTGATCAGCCGATGCTGGTCGATTATGTCGATCCCAAGAAATATACCTATTTACCAAATACTGCCGGCTGCTTTACCGCCGATGATGCGGTCCGGACGTTGCGGCTAGCCCGCGAAGCTGGGGGTTGGGATTTGGTTAAACTCGAAGTTTTAGGCGATGAAAAAACCCTTTATCCAAAAATGATTGAGACCCTTGAGGCAGCAGAAATTCTGCTCAAAGAAGATTTCAAAGTGATGGTCTATTGCAGCGATGATCCAATTCTCGCCAAACGTCTCGAGGATTTGGGCTGCCATGCCATCATGCCCTTGGCGGCACCCATTGGCTCCGGCCTCGGGGTGCAGAATCCGGTGAATATTCGTTTGATCAAAGAGCAGTCTGCTGTGCCGGTACTGGTCGATGCCGGGGTTGGCACCGCCTCCGACGCGGCGATAGCAATGGAGCTTGGCTGCGATGGTGTGCTGATGAACACAGCCATTGCTGAAGCCAAGGACCCGATCAAAATGGCGCGCGCCATGAAAGCTGGTATCGAGGCTGGCCGGCTGGCTTATCTTGCCGGGCGGATGCCGCGCAAAAAATATGCTGATCCATCTTCGCCGCTCGCTGGCCTGATTTAAATCGGTGAGGAGAGATGGCCTCGCTTGAAGAGTTGTTTGCTGCAGCGCAGGCACATCATCAGGCGAGGCGGTTTAGTGAGGCGGAAACCAACTATATCGAAATTTTACGTCGCGACCCGCAACACTCGGATGCGCTTAATTTATTAGGCACGACGCTGGCCCAAAGCCATCGTCCTGAACAGGCCGTTGAGTTTATCCGCCGTGCCATTCAACTGCAGCCGAGCCAGGTACATTATCACGTTAATCTTGGCGTTATTCTGCAGGACCTCGGGCGCTATGATGAGGCCAAGGCATCTTACGAGCGGGCCATCAAAGCCGATAAATTATTCCCGGAAAGCTATTACAATCTGGCTAAACTCTTTAAGCAAATGGAGCTGCCGGAAGCCGCCCTGCTGACCTATGAGCAGTTGCTGTCGATTGATCCGAAGCGCACCGATGCTTTGGTCAATATGGGCAATATCCTGTTTGATAACGGCCAGCTCGATCAAGCGATCAAATGCTTTCGTACAGCTGCCGATATCAATCCGAAGGCAGGTCGCAAAAATAATCGTGCCTTGATCAATCTCGCCAACACCTACCGGCGGCAAGGCGAGGATGAAAAGGCCATCGCAGCCTATGATCAGGTGCTCGGCACGCGCTTTCATGATGGCGTCAGGATCAAACAGGCGACCACACTGCCGGTGGTCTACCGTGACGCGGCACATATTGAAGACGTGCGTGAAAGATTTACCGATGGGCTGGATCAACTGTTGCATGACGATCTGGCGCTGGTTGATCCAGCGCTTGAAATTTCAACGACCAATTTCTTTCTTGCTTATCAGGCGATGCCCAACCGCGATCTGCAAATCAAATTGGCTAAAGTCATTCTCAAGTCTTGTCCAGCGTTGGCCTATACAGCTCCCCATTGCGATCAACCTTTTGCTAAAAAAGGCAAAATCAAAATCGGTTTTTTGTCGGCCTATTTCCGCCGCCATTCGATTGGCCGCTTGATGCAGGGCTTGATCGCCGAAATATCCAAAGACGAATTTGAAGTCGTGGTGATTACCCAGCGTTCAACGCGTGATCCCATTGCGCGTGACATTCAGGGTAATGCCGACAAGGTGATATTCCTGCCGAACGATACCTTCGAAGCACAACAATTGGTCGCGGCGGAAGAGCTAGACATTTTGTTTTATGCCGATCTCGGCATGGATGTCAGAACCTATTTCCTGGCCTTTGCACGGTTGGCCCACATGCAATGCGTCACCTGGGGGCATCCGGATACCACTGGTATTCCTAACATTGATTATTTCGTTTCAAGCGAATTGATCGAACCGGATGGCGCCGAGGATCATTACAGTGAAAAACTTTATCAATTGAAATCTCTGCCAACACGCTATTACCCGGTTGAGCTTCCAGATGATTTAAAATCGCGCGAGGATTTTGGTTTCGCTGATGATGTGACGCTGTATCTTTGTCCGCAAAGTGCGATTAAGCATCATCCTGATCTCGATCTGATATTTGGCGAAATTTTGCGGCGGGATGATAAAGCGGTTATCGCCGTTGTTGAGGGTGCGGTTTCGGAATGGACGGAGCAGGTGAGGGCCCGCTGGCGGGAAACCA
>JABIIH010000189.1 GCA_018649245.1 Rhodospirillaceae bacterium
CCTTCTGCCAATTCCCGGCTATACAGCACCACTGACATCCAGGGCTCTTGCTGGTGAGCGAGGGCAATCACTGCATGGCGCGGACCTTCATTGACGGCTCGCACTTTTCTGCCACCAAAAAGTTTTGCGAAGAAGCCCGGCCTCTGTTGCGTCCGCTCGGCAATCACCCAGCGGCGAATACCGGCATAGGCCGACAACGGCTCCGACCACTGCATGCCCTCTTCCTCGTCGTCAGATTTATTGAGAATATGAACATGCTCCGCATCAATCTTGTAGGTGCATTTGCCATTGATGAATTCGAGCGGCAGCGCATCCGGCACCCTGCCTTCCGGGTTCACCTCCGTGCCATCAAAGTGTTCTGGAAAAGTATCTTCAGTCATAACGGATCGAGACTAATCCCGCCCGCCCGGCGTTGTAATCACATTGAGCAATACCGGTGTGCCGGCGCGGACTTTCTCCAGCCCTCGGCGCATAGCGTCTTCGAGCTTAGCCGGATCTTCGACCTTCTCGCCATAACCGCCACAGGCTTCCATAATCATCTGGTAGTCGGGGCTCGGTGTCAGATCGACCAGCGGCATTTCATTGGCCTTGGCGGCCTTACCGTCAGGATACATCACCCGGGTTGCCCGGTTGACGGCAAACCACTGCGAATTATTCATGACAATAGTGAGGGTCGCCAGGTTTTGCGCCTTAGCGACAAAATGCGCTGGGGTCGGCGCACCAAACATATAAGAACCATCCCCGACCAATAAAATAACATCACGATCCGGAGCCGCAAGTTTGGCGCCCAAGGCTGAGCCCAGTCCATGGCCCAAGCCACCCGCTTGCCCACCACTGACGATACTCGATGGCACCTTATACTCGACATGATCAATATTGACGCCGAGTTCACTGACAATGATGGAGTCATCGGCCTTAATTTTGTTCAAACATGCCGCCACCCAGGGCGCCAAGATCGGTGAATGTCCCGCCGCATCGGCCATAACTTTTTGTTTATCAGCCATCTGTTGATCATGGCTGGCTGCGATGTCGGCCCCGCGTAATTTGATCGCGTCAGAACTCGGATCAAGGTGAGCGGCCAGCGCTTCACCTATAAGCTCCAGGCTTTGCACCGGTTCGCCCGAAATCGCGATGTCCATTTCGAATCCGCGATGGACGAAACTGGCATAATGCGGATCAGGTGATAAATGAATAAGCTTAGCCCCCGCATCAGGTCCAACATTACGGGGAATCCAAGGTACCGCGCTTTCCACTACCAAAACCAAATCTGCCTCGGGCAAGAATTTACCAACGGCAAAACCCAAATTCATCGGATGATCGCTGAGCAGGCTTGGTCCGCCAACCTGCACCACCGGCAAAGCGTATTTTTCGGCCAAGGCTCCCAAGCTTTCAGCCGCACCGGGACGAGAGCCAAAACCACCGGTTATAATCAGCGGTTTTTTAGCTGCCGCAATCATCTCAGCAGCTTCAGCAATAACCGCGGCAGATGGTACAACAGGTGCATTTCCGAGTGCACGCTGCCGAGGCAGCTTTCTCTCGCCACTAACAGTGTGCCCCAACACTTCCCTTGGCAAAGTGAGGTAAACCGGCCCGCGCGGCTCAGACATGGCGATATCAAGTGCCCGCCCAACAATGGTTTCGACCGGCTGACCCTCGCGCAGCTCATAATCCCATTTAACGTATTCACGTAGCATGCCGCCTTGATCAAAATTCTCTTGGCCCCAATGGATACCGATATTGCGGGAGCCAATGTCGCCGCTTTCCGTTAACGGTGTGCGACCGGCCATGACCAGGACCGGCACGTTATCGCGGGATGCATTCATCACGCCGCAAATGGTATTCGCGGTGCCAACGGTGACGTGAACCATCACCCCGGCGGGCTTGCCGGATAGGCGGAAATATCCTTCGGCCATCGCCATGGCGACATTTTCATGTGGCACGGTAATAAATTGCGGAATTTTCTCTCCGGCTTGCGAAGCTGATACCAGGGCTTCGATAATCGGCGCAAAATCAGTGCCGCCATTGGCGAAGACATATTCGACGCCATTATCCATCAGAGCAGCGAGAAAAATTTCCGCCACCGATTTTTGATCCGTACCTGTATTTACCGCTTGATCCATCCCGGTATTCCTCACCTGAAATTTAAATTTTCTGACTGCCAAAGATATTAACCGGAAATAACAGACCGTCCAGCGCTGTTACCAAATAACCCGGCAAACCTAGTTTTAACTATTCTAATTACTATGATTTCTAACCTTTGTGTCGAAATAGTCTTTTGCAATAGGTTTAATATAGCTACACTATTTGTGAGACTTTATGGCTTCTCACAAATACTGACAAAATACCTACTCATGGGAGAGTTAAAATGAAAAAAAGTTTATTTATTGCCTCAATAGCTTCCGTCGCACTAATGTCTAGCGCCGCCTATTCACAAACTGTCGGCGTCGGCACGACCAAAGGCGGATTTACCAATCAGGCGGGACAATCACTTTCTAAAGTGGTTTCCCAAAATACCAAAATTCAGATGCGGTCTCAGCCCTTCGGCGGTTCCAGCGTTTACGTACCAGCGATGAATGCTGGTAAATTGGAATTTGCTTTGGTGAACGAATTGGAAGCGTTTTATGCAGTCACTGGCACCGGCATTTACCCCGGCCGCAAACATCCCAATCTGCGCGTCGTTTCGGCGACAATTCCGTTCCGTGTAGCGACTTTCGCGCGCAAAAGCTCGAACATTAGGACGCTCAAGGATCTAAAAGGCAAACGCGTACCGTCCGGCTGGGCTTCCCAGAAAATTATTATACCGTTGATGAATGCACAGCTTGCCAATGCGGGTCTAACGTATGACGACGTTATTAAAGTACCCGTGGCCAGCGTGGTGAAAAGCGCCAATGTTTTCGCTGAGGGTAAGGCGGATGTATTTCATTTTGTATTTGGTGCCGGTAAGGTCCGCGAAACAAATGCCAAAGTCAGTGGCGGCATTCGGGCACTTCCCTTCGATCCATCTCCTGCCGCTCTGGCAGCCGCCCGCAAGCATGTGCCACCGGCATTCGCCAAACCGGAAAAGCCGTCTAAGCGGAATGTTGGTGTCGAAAGTCCTCTGCACGTGATGACGTATTGGTATACTATTGCAGCGGGTCAACAAGTTTCGGCGGATTTAGTCTATCAAGTGGCTAAGGTTATGCATGATAAGCGCGCCGCCTTGGTAAAAGCTTTCCCAGGATGGGGTGGCTTTAAGTCTAATAAGATGGCAATTAACTTCAAAGGCCTGACTTATCACCCTGGCGCTGTCAAGTTCTACAAAGAAGTAGGCATGTGGCCGCCGAAATAAGACTTAAATTTGGTGTGATTTTCAGTGAACGAAGATAGTTCAACTGACGCATCGACCCACAAAAACACGGCGACGAGCGGTTTTATAGCCGTTCTCGCCGTTGTTTTGACGCTCGCTGCGATTACCTGGGCCGCCGATGTTTTTCGGCTGGTCGGCCTGCTGCTTTATACCGAACAGTTCTTAAGCGGCATTCTGGCGATCGCCGTACCATTAGTATTTCTATCCGTTCGCGCCAAAAAAAGTCAAAAGGGCGACTCTATTCCCTGGTATGACTACGTCTTTTCCGGCATCGGCTTTATCTGCGCTAGCTTTATGGCAGTGCGTTATCCGGCACTCGCGGAACTGGTTTCAGACGCTCCTATCGAAGGCCTTATTCCCGGCACAATAATTGTCATCCTCCTCATCGAGGGTCTCAGGCGCACTGTTGGGCACACCCTAACCGTGTTGGTTTTGATCTTTGTGTTAATAGGCCTGTTTGGTCATTTACTGCCGGGAAAATTGGCCGGTAAGGAAATGCTGGCGCGGGATTTTTTTTATTACCTCGCCTGGGATTCAACCAGCATTCTGGGCGTGCCGATGAAGATCGTCACTTCGATCGTCATGGCTTTTGTCTTTTTTGGTCAAGTATTGACCAAGTCCGGCGGTTCTACATTCTTTACTGAAATTTCCATGGTGTTGGTGGGGCGCTACCGAGGTGGTCAGGCTAAAATCGCAGTAACGGCTTCAGGATTTTTTGGCTCCATTTCCGGCAGCGTCGTCTCAAACGTCGTCACCACCGGTGTCATTACCATTCCAATGATGAGGAACGCCGGCTATCGCGGCGTCCAGGCGGGCGCCATTGAAGCAGTCGCTTCGACCGGCGGGCAATTGATGCCGCCGATTATGGGCGCAGCAGCCTTCCTAATGGCCGAGTTTCTTGAAATTCCCTATAAAGAGGTCGTTGTCGCGGCGCTGATCCCGGCAATCCTCTACTATGTCGCCCTGTTCATCCTGGCTGATTTGGAAGCTGCCCGAACCAATATCAAGCCAGTTGACGAAAAGGACATCCCTAAATTTATGGATGTGCTTAAAACCGGCTGGTATTTCCCGCTGCCGTTTGTCGTTCTTATTATGGCTCTGTTTGTGTTCAATTATTCGCCGGAAATGTCAGCTTTGATCTCGGTTTTGGCAATTATCGCGACCAGTATGATTTTCGGCTATAAGGGCAAGCGTCTGACCTTTGGTGATTTATTGGCTGCGGTTCGCCAAACCGGTCATGCGGTGCTGGATATTATTATGATTGCCGCCGCCGCCGGGATCGTGATCGGCACCCTCAACGTCACCGGCGTTGGCTTCGGTATGTCACTGATGATGGTTGAACTGGGCGACAACAATCTCTTTCTGTTGCTGCTGATCTCAGCTTTTGTCTGCATTTTCCTTGGCATGGGTATGCCGACCGTCGCGGTCTATCTGATGCTGGCAACCCTGGTCGCACCTTCTCTAATCGAAGTTGGTATTGACCCGATGGCAGCGCATTTGTTCATTCTCTATTTTGGCATGATGTCGATGATTACGCCACCGGTCGCCATCGCCGCTTTTGCCGCTGCCAGCTTAACCGGCAAAGACCCCATGGCCACCGGTTTTGCCGCCATGCGGTTTGGCTGGTTTGCCTATTTGGTACCGTTCCTGTTCGTCGTCGTGCCTGAACTGTTGATGAGAGGCGATGCCATTTCGATCTTCCTGGTGACTGGCAAATCAATTCTCGGCATCTGGTTCGTATCGGTCGCTGTCATGGGCTATGCCATCCGCCATATCAGTCCGTTGATGCGCGTACTGTTTGCCATCGCCGGCGCCGGAATGTTCGTGCCGGATAAAATCCTCAATATCGGAATTCCGCTGGCGCTGATTGGGATTGTGCTTGGGGGTGCGCTCATCGCCTTGGATTGGACGCGTAACCGGCAAGCCAGCCCGACCTAAATAACTGTTTTTAATTTTTTCGAGTGGAATTTGATTTGCCTTTAGAACCAGTTCACCGGCCCTTTCCGGGAATAAAAAAAATAATTGCTGATTATGAGCTTATCCATCTCAGCAATGCCGTCATCGCGTTTTTGTTTGCTGCTTCGGCGCCGATTGCTATCGTTTTAGCTGTCGGCACCACAGGCGGACTGACCGAGGCTGAACTGGCATCCTGGGTATTTGGCGGTATTGCCCTCAACGGACTGCTCGGCATCGTTATTTCCATCATTTATCGCCAGCCCCTGGCCTTCTTTTGGACCATTTCCGGCACCGTGTTGGTCGGCCCCGCCTTGCAGCATTCGAGCTTTCCAGAAGTTATCGGCGCTTTCATTGGCACCGGTGTACTGCTGCTCATATTGGGGCTCAGCGGCTGGATCAAGCGCATCATGGCCGCTATGCCGATGCCGATCATCATGGCTATGGTCGCAGGTGTGTTTCTTGAATTTGGCTTGAACTGGATTAAAGCTCTCGGCAGTGACCCATGGGTGGCCGGCTCGATGACGGCTGCGTTCATTTTGCTGTCATTAAATGCAACGATTGCAAA
>JABIIH010000159.1 GCA_018649245.1 Rhodospirillaceae bacterium
ATGGGCGATCTCCTACACCAACAAACGCGACCGGGAGGCCTATCACGGCGGCATTGATATGCCCGCACCTTATGGCGTGCCGATGATTGCCGCGGCGGCGGGGACGGTAGTGGCTGTTTACCCAGGCGAAAATTCTTTTAGGGGCAAGGAAATGACGATCCGCCATTCACCAGAAGACACTGGCATTCCGCTTTGGATCTATACTCAATATGCGCATTTCGATGAGATGCCAAAATTTAAACCGGGTGATCGCGTCAAAATGGGCCAAGAGTTAGGCCCGACGGGTAATTCGGGCATTGGCCGTAACGGCCTGCAAAGCCAACGCCGCCGCCCGGCCATTCACTTCGCGGTATTTTTTAGTAAAAGCCCGCTCTTTATCGACCGCCGGGAGCGCATTGTGCAGGTGGATGGTCAGTGGATGGACCCCAATGCTATGTTCCGCAAAAAACTGCCGCTCGATTCTTACTCGATGCGAGACTTGCCTGAAAGCGATAAGAAGGTGCCGATCTCCGTCATGATGTCAGACGGGTCGACCATCCCGGCTGACACCAAAATCGTCTGGCCCTATAAGTGTAAAAAAGAATAACTAAGTTATTTAATCCCGCGTAAGTGCCCGTCGATTGAGCATCTTCTCGCTTAGTTTTGCCGCCCTGCCAGGCGTTGACCACGGGCATTTGGCGATGCAAGCGGCACAGCCAAGCGCCTCACCAAAAGCCGGAATGCATTTATCGAAATCAACAAACCATTTTTCCACGCCCCGGACCATTTGTTTCTCTTCAAAGATCGCACCGGGCGGACAAGCCTTGATGCAAATCTGACAATTTGCGCAAAAATCTTCGGCACCGATGTCTCTCGGCTGATCAGCGATAAGCGGCATATCGGTGGTGACTGCGGATAATCTGAAAGATGAGCCATACTCTCCGTGAATGAGTGAGCCATGTTTGCCGAGCGTACCCATGCCTGAATCAATCGCCGCCGGCATCATTGAGAGCGCCGAAGCAAACGGCCCAGCCCAAGGTTTGGCGTTATAGCCTTGCGCTAATATGTAATTGGTCACCTCACGGCACACCCGGGCAGCGCGATTATATTGTTTGGCAACTTCAACCGGATTTGCTGGATTTTCAAGCGAGGCGGGCAATTTATTGAGTTCTTCATGGTCCATCGTCACGCCAATGATGATGATCCAAGGATCATCGAGTTCATAACCTTCATAAATATAATTCGGATCCATATCGGTAATGCGGACATCATCTCCTTCATGGGCCAGCGCAAACTTCTTGACCGCGGCGGTGCAGTCAGTGGCTGATTTTTTGATCGCTGCTGCAGCTTTCTCAATCAGCTTGGGTCCACGTGGCGCATCGCCTGAATAGTGCTCGGTAATGGCAGGGGAGCGCCGTTGGATGCCGACCACCTCGGTCTGCAATTCGCCGAATTCATGTTTGTCATGAGGATGCCAAAAAAACGGCGAAGGTTGTCGAAATTCGGCTTCACCCAGGCCGTTAACGTCATTACCTGAAGCATCCGGAAAATATTCTAGGAAATCATCGTAAAGTACCGGCAATTTTTTTTCTGACATTATTATCCCCGCTCGTCGATAAAGCGGGGGGCTTTGATGCTGGCTTCGAACGCTTTGGCCAGTGCGCCAAGCTCCTGTAACTCGACTTTGGCCGTAACTTCAAAGATCCGCTTAATCTCTGAGGTGACGTGTTGATGCACGGCCGCTTCGTCTGAGCCGCGTTTCACTTCTAGCAGCACTCGCATATGTTCGAGGTCATCCTCACCGGTTGAGAGCACCGCCTGGAAATCATTGATGTCTTCATTTCGGAACATGAAATCTTCGAACTCCGCATGATTGATATTAACGCCGCGAATTTTAAAGAAGCCGCTGGTCCGGGCCGCATGTTTAATCATGGTGAAGAGCTCGGCTTCCTTGGTAGCGCTTTCCCCTTGTTCGATAATCTGCACGATATCGCCCGAGTTCCAGCGCAGGAACGGCGTTGCGTTATTGGTATAAAGCGGGGTTACGCAGAACGTACCAATTTCGCCATAAGGTAATATCTCGCCGGTTTCCTCATCGACGACTTCGCAGTAATACATGTCGTCCCAAATATGGATACCGTCATGGGCGTCGCATTCCGCACCCATCAAGCCGGCCTCACTCATGCCAAAAACATCGAAGACTTCGGCACCCCAGCGGCGACCGAGCTTCTCGCGCTTGGCATCCGATAATGTTTCTGCCGAACAGACCACGGTGCGGACGGAACTTTCGGCCAGATCAATGCCCCTGGTATCAGCAATATTGACCAGATTTAGGGCAAAGCCCGGCATCGAAATAAGCACGGTTGGTTTCAGCGCCAAAATAAGATCAATTTGCGCATCCGAGGGCACCGCATTACCGGCACCGACCCAGTTCATACCAACCCCCATTTGATGGGCTGAACGCGCCCAAATTTGACCGGCTGGATGAATGCCGATCGGAAAGGAGATGTGGCAGAGATCGCCAGGCCCAATGCCGAGCGCCGGATAGGAGCGGGCCCAGCTTTCCAGCGCATAATTGACGTCTTCGAAAGTGCGGGGATAGAACACGGGCTTTCCCGTGGCCCCACCGGAGCGCCAATACTCGGAGATATCTTCCGGCGGTGCGATATTGAAGTTCGCCACAAAATCTGCGTGATCGAAGCTGCGTAATATATCTTTGGTGACAATCGGTATTTGGCCCCAGACCTCCGGGTCATCCAGTTTATTGGTATCAATGTGATCAAGCTTGCCCTGATACCACTTCGCGGTCTTAGCGCGCTCGAAGGCGATCTTTTTTCGCGCGCTTTGAATTTTCTTGATCTCGGCGCGTGAGGCGGGGAGGGGTAGAAGTGCTGTTCGCTGATCACCGGACATAATAGTTTCCCTGTGTGGTAATAGTCATTTTCTAATCGTCTATTTAGTCACTATAGTATCTTACAGAACAAATAATATCGCGCAAATAAGGCCGGTAGGAACAATATATGCGTATTGAAATTGTCGGTGGTGGACCGGGGGGGCTGTACTTCGCCATATTGATGAAAAAAGCCTGGCCGGATTTCGACATCACGGTCTATGAACGTAACCGCGCCGACGACACCTTTGGTTTCGGTGTGGTTTTCTCGGACGAAACCCTGGGTAATTTTCTGTCCTACGATCCGGCGAGTTACCAATCCATCACCGACGCCTTTGCCTATTGGGACGAGATTGATTTTATTTATCCGGGTGAAACCATCCGCACGACCGGTCATGGCTTTTGCGGTTGTGGCCGGATGGAGTTATTGCTGCTGCTTCAAGCGCGCTGCCGTGAGCTCGGCGTCGCCTTGAACTTTGAAACCGAGATTACAGATCTTTCGCAATTTGAAGGCGCTGATCTAATTGTCGGCGCCGATGGCATCAACAGCATTGTGCGCGATTCCTATAAAGAGAAGTTCCAGCCAAGCTTTGACTGGCGGCGCAATAAATTCGTCTGGTTCGGCAGCACCAAACCCTATGATGCCTTCACCTTTGACTTTACCACCAGCGAACACGGCATCTGGGTCCTGGGCGCCTATCAGTACAACGACGATCTCTCAACCTGGATTATCGAAGCGCCAGAGGAAACCTGGCGGAACGCAGCTGCCGAGGTTGAGGAATTGGACGAAGCCGGCTTGATCGCCTATATGGAAAATCTGTGGGCTGACAAGTTGGAGGGCCACAAGCTGGTTGCCAATAAATCGGTTTGGCGGACTTTCCCGACCATCCGCAACGAAAATTGGTTCCACGATAATGTTGTATTGATCGGAGACGCTTTGCATACGGCGCATTATTCCATCGGCTCCGGCACCAAGCTGGCGATGGAGGATGCCATTGCCTTGTTTGAGGCCTTTAAAGCCAAAGATAGTGTCGCCGAAGCGCTGCCGGCTTATGTCGAGGCGCGGCGATCCGAAACCGAGATCACCCAGCACGCCGCCGAAGTCAGCGTGGTTTGGACCGAGAACGTGCAGCGTTATTGGCAGATGTCTCCGCTGCAAGCGACCTATTCGATGCTGACCCGCTCCAAACAGGTGACCCACGAAAATCTCCGTCTGCGTGATCCAGATTTTATTGACCGCGTGGAGGAATGGTTTCGGGATCAGCAAGATGAAAAA
>JABIIH010000001.1 GCA_018649245.1 Rhodospirillaceae bacterium
GGCGAACCAAACTGCAGACCACCGAAATTAATGCCGGGCTTGCCGAGCCCCTGCATCGCCATCAGACAAATCATTGAGCGCGCCCATTGCGCCCCAGTCGCCGAGCGGCAGGCCCCACCTAGCGTAGTTCCCATAGAACCGGCTGACAAATAAGTCTTCTTGGAACCCCATTGGCGGGCCAGCGCCCGGATATCCCGGGCCGGCACACCGGTTTCGGCTTCCGCCCATTCCGGAGTCTTAGCGACACCCTCGTCATCTTCACCCATAATATAGGCGCGCCATTTATCGAACCCGGTAGTGCGTTGCTCGACATAATCTTTGTCGTAGAGGTCTTCCTTGATCCAAACATAGGTAATGGCATGAGCCAAGGCCGGACTAGTGGTCGGCCGGGGGGCCAGCCATTTGCCGCCCATAAAGGCAGCCGTTTCATTGAGGAACGGATCAATATGCACCATTTCGATGCCAAGTTCCTTAGCCCATTGGCGGCGCACGGTGCCCTCAAAAGAGCCATAAACACCGCTGGTAACTTCCGGATCGCTCGACCAATAAACGATCATCTCTGCTTCCTGCAGGCAGTCCTCGACTTGGCCATAAATTTCCGCTGCGCCGTTGCGCATTGAGTGGCCATAGTGATGCATGGCGCCCCAATACCAGCCTTCCCAGCTATCCGGGTTCAACATCGTCGTCGTCGCTCCAATGATGTTGATGAATTTCTGATAGGCACTGATGTAATAGCCGACATTACCCCAAGTATGATGGGAAGATCGCGCCGCCAATATTGCGCCCGGCCCATATTGCCGGTTCATCCGCTTAATTTCACTGGCAACAATATCCAAGGCCTCATCCCAGGAAATACGCTCATAGCCGGAAATGCCGCGGTTTTGTGGGTTACGGTCACCATCGGGATCAAAGTCGACCCGCTTCATCGGATAGAGATTACGGTCTTTCGAATAAATCATCGATTTTGACGCCAAACCATGTGGCGAGAGCGTGGTCTTACGCGGTGGTGAAAATTCCCTGCCGCGTGCTTTGACCGTCCAGGTTTCGCCATCATCTTCTTGAAAGTCAATCGGTGTAATGCGGACAATTTTTTCGTCTTTAACATAGACATAGACCGGACCACCATTGGTCTGATTAACATAGCGTGTTTCGCCATTCTCGACCTTGGTGCCATACTCCCAGCCGACGGTCAGGCTCATATTCACGGTTTCAGAAAACCAAATGACCAGTTCATCCGGGCCAATGGCCATCAGGTTAAAGTTCTTGATTGCATCAATCTGCGCTTGGTAATCAATTGGCATCATCAACAGATCAGCCGCAATGGCTTCAGATTTAAAGCTGATAACAACGTCGGGGTTAGGATGAATGCCACTGGCCGATATAATGCTGCCATTTTTGAAGGTATAGGAACGGCCAATGGAATCATCGGCAACTTTCATTTGAACGGTTAGATTTTTCTCCTTGAGACGGTCGCGAAATTCTTTATGGCTCCAGGCCTTGAAGCGTAACATCCACGGCAAGGCATACAAAATGAGTGCAAGTTTCATCGTTCCATCCCTATTTTCTGTGCTGCCATAAATTTGTTATTTTTGATTTTCTTAGCAGTTGATTATCTGTATCGTATAGTGGTACATTCCGTCCACTAGATGAATAATGGTATCGATCCACGGAAATAAGTCAATGTCAGAGTCGTCCAAAGACACCTCTTCCGGAATTCGTGTAATCTCGCGCGCAGCCGAGATTCTACGCACGCTTAACGACCAATCCCGTGGTCTGAGCCTTGGCCAGATTGCCTCACTTGTCGAATTGCCGCGTTCGACGGTTCAGCGCATCGTCGGGGCGCTGAAAGTTGAGGGTTTTGTTATTGATGGTCCGGGCGAATCCCAAATTCGTATCGGCCCAGCTTTTTTCAGTATCGCCGCCGCCTCTCTGTCGGATTTCAAGGATCCAATTCGCCCCTATTTGGAAGAGCTTTCAGGTGAGCTGGACGAAACAGTCGATCTTTCTATCCTCAGTGGCAGCTCGGTGGTTTTTCTCGACCAGTGCTCGTCGCGGCGCAAAGGTCTTGTCGCGGTTTCCGAAGTTGGCGCCCGTTTTCCCGCACACTCTTGCGCGCCGGGAAAATGTTTGCTGGCAGAGTTTGAAGAAAATTCTCTCGCTCAATTATTGCCGCCAAAACTGGATCAGCTGACCAACGCGACAATTACCGATCTTGAAGCCCTGCAGGTTGAGTTAAAAAAAGTACGTTCAGAAGGCATCGCCACCGACCGCCAGGAGCATACCGATGGCATTTCGGCAGTCGCCACGGTAATTACCAATTTACCGCGTGGCACAGCGGCTATTTCAATACCGATGCCAACCCAACGTTTCAAAGGCAATGAAAAGCACTATGCCGAAGCTTTGCTGGCAGCCCGTGAGAAAATAAATCATGCGTTGGGGCTCAACCGTTAGTCGGGTACTTATTCCGCTTTTAATTAACCCACGAACATAGCAAGGACACTCGATGCCACCAGTAGAAAGATCGAGAACAGGAAAATCAAGATAACGCCCGCAATTACAATAGAAGCTATCTTTCCCGGCGGCGCAAAATGACGCTCGACCAACTCAAATACTTCCTGATCTAGATAAATCCGGTCCGTTTCGAGCTGCAAATGTTCAGCAATTTCTTCGGCCAGCGAAATATCTTCCTGATTAAATTCCTGATCGTTTTTCTTGTTCAGAAGTTGGAAGGCTCCTGTTGCCTTATCGTGGGTCGGACTTTTAATCGGCACGCAAAGGACGTTGCGAGTCACAAAGCCGGTTAATTTCTCAATTGTTTTAGAAGCACTAGGGCGATCTGTCATATCGGAAACGATAATAGTCTCGCCAGATAGGATGGCCTGTCCAGCAATCGATTCTTTTACCGGGACTTCGATCCCGCGTTCTTCAAAACCGGTGCCAGCTTTCAACCAAACACTTTCTTTGTTGGGGTCGTAAATGAAGATACTACATCTTTCAGAATCGGTAACTTTCGCCATAATGCGGATATAAAACGAAAGCAGCTTACTGTCTTTCACTTCATTTTCGGAATCAGCCAGAGTTTCTTGCTGCGCCTTTAACTCCTCGAGCTTAGATTCGATTTCGCCTAACATGTGACCATAACTCCAAACATTGGAAAGGCCGCCTAAATCTATACTTTTGGCGCCTGCGTTTTTGAAGCGTTGCGCGTAGCTAAACAGAACTCGCTCTGCTAATCATTGATTTTTATCAATATTGCTGAGATGCCCTCTACAATGGCCGAACAACCCGGTCACTTTAGCCAAAACCGTTCTATTAGTCACATCTGCGTGAAATCTGGTGATACAGATAATCCACAATGAATTTGCAGTTTACCTCCTGGGCTCGCTTTTCTATGGTAGTTAGCTATAAATATTTTTTTTAACTATTTTATCAGGAGAGTTTATATGAATATCGTAAAAACCCTAGCGGCAGTTGTAATTATCACCAGCCTGTCTGCGCCGGCTTTTGCAGAAACTTTTACCTTCACCGCCATTCCCGATCAGGATGATAGCGCGCTGAAAGCACGTTTTGGTAAAATTGCCAATTATTTGTCCAAGGAACTGGGCGTTGAAGTCAAATATATCCCGGTAAAATCATATTCAGCTGCCGTTACGGCATTTCGCAACAATCAAGTTCAATTGGCCTGGTTCGGTGGCCTTTCAGGCGTACGTGCACGCAGTCTCGTCAAGGGCTCTCAAGCCATCGCCCAAGGTGCGGAAGACAAAGCCTTTAAAACCTATTTTATTGCGCATAGCAGTACGGGGTTAAAGAAGTCCGTAAACCTGCCAAATGCAATTCAAAACAAAACCTTTACCTTCGGTTCCAAAGGCTCCACCTCGGGCCGTTTGATGCCGGAATATCATATCCGTCAGGTTTTTAATAAAGCACCCAACAAAGTCTTCAAACGCGTCGGCTTTAGTGGTGATCATTCGCGCACCATTGCCCTGGTACAATCCGGGGCCTTTCAGGTCGGCGCGGTTAATTTTGCCGTTTGGGATAAAGAAATGAAGGCCGGTAAAATCGATGGCTCTAAAATCTCGATCATTTGGACCACGCCCGACTACCCTGACTATAATTGGAGCATTCGTGGCGATGCCAATAAAACATATGGCGCTGGATTTATCAGCAAAGTAAAGCGAGCACTCCTCGGCTTAAAGGACCCGGAACTGCTTAAACAATTTCCACGCAGTTCGTTCATCCCAGCCAGCAATAAGGACTATGCTCCAATTGTCTCGGTCGGCAAAGAAATCGGCCTGTTGGAATAGCGGCTAAACCTAACCATGCTCACCCGCTCTGATCCTGTGCTCAAACTCGAAAACGCCACCGTCGGCTATAACGGCGAGGCGGTTCTCAAGAATCTATCATTGGAAATCAAACCGGGTGAAAAGATCGCATTGGTCGGCCAAAGTGGCGCCGGTAAATCTACCTTGCTTAATTTGCTTTATCAGCAAGTTGATGAAGATGCTGCCTTGGTGCCACAGGACCTTGGGCTCGTCCGCTCTTTGTCAGTCTTTCATAATGTTTTTATGGGCCGCTTAAACCGGCATCCGACTTGGTACAACATCGCCAATCTTCTCAAACCTTTAAAAAAAGAAGTCGATCGGATATCACC
>JABIIH010000135.1 GCA_018649245.1 Rhodospirillaceae bacterium
GGTAAAGGCGGGGATATTTAGGTGGGTTAAATTATGAGAGGCAAAGTTTGAACCTCGCCACCGCCCCGACGGAATCTCGCTTCAGCTACGTTAATTATGGAATTAAGCCAAAAGTCTTAGAAAACAGATATTGTTTAGGAGACAGGGTATGTTTGCGCGCGGACTGGTCGGATTTTCATTTTTTTTTCTCAGTTTTTTTGCGATGCTAACATCGCCGGGCACCGCCGGGGATCGCGGCATTGCGGTGCTGGCACGCCCTCATATCGCACTGCCAATTAATCAACCTCACTATACTTCCTCCCATGCTTTGGTAATCGGTATCGATAATTACAGTAATGGCTGGCCTAGGCTCCGTAACGCTGTCAAAGATGCGGAATTAATCGCCGCCGAGATGGCACAGCGCGGCTTTGAAGTGACGCTGCGCAAAAACTCCACTGCGCGCGAGCTCAAAGAAATTTTTGAGCAGTTTTATGCCGGCAAAGGCGCCGATCCCGCTGCCCGATTGTTTGTCTGGTATGCCGGGCATGGCCACACAATTGATGGCGAAGGGTATCTGGTACCAGCCGATGCACCACTGCCAAGCGCTCGACCGCTTGGTTTTAAGCTCAGAGCGCTCAATATGCGGCGCTTTGGTGATTATGTCCGGCTCGCTCAGGCCAAGCATAGCTACACGGTGTTTGATTCCTGCTTTGGTGGGGCGGTCTTTAGTTCTACTCGCGGGATTGCTGTGACGCCACGCCGGCAACCTGCCCACCACTTTCTCACGGCCGGCACGGCGGATCAAAAAGTCGCCGATGATGGTGGTTTTCGGCGGTTATTTCTGCGCGCCTTGCGAGGGCAGGAGAAAGCCGACGCGAATAACGATCAGTTTCTGACAACAGGTGAACTGGGCGGCTTTATGAACGCCCGCTACGGTGAGATGACCCATGGCCGGCAGACTCCGCGCTCCGGTAGTCTTCAATCGAACCCATCAAGTGAGCGAGGCTTCGTTTTCAGTCTAACGCCGCCACCGCCCCGGCAGTTCGTCAGCATCAAGCCGGTAGATATTTGGACCTCGGATCAAGGCTCGTTTGAGCGAATTATTTTTGACTGGCCGCAAAACGTAGCCTATGCCATCGAACGGCAAGACGATCAGACCCGCATTATTTTTGACGCTCAAGCTAAGCTGAAAATCCAGCCCTTAGCCGGCCAAAAGCTGCGCAATGTTATCGATGCCCGCACTGATCAGAATAGCGGCGAGACCGTCCTCACACTGAACATTCCCGCTGACAGCTATGTCCATGACTTTGTCGCAGGCAATCAAATCATCGTCGATGTGGTTGACCCGCCCGGCACAAATATTCAAATGGCAAGCTACCCCACTCCTCGGACGCAGCAAGTTGTGACACGCTCCCTGCCCTCAGCCCAACCTCAGATCTTGCCGCAGATTTTGTCGGCGACGCTCAGTATTTTACAGCAAGCGCGGCCACGACCGCGCCCTCAAAGAACCCGCACCTTCCACCGCACGCCAACTCGTTGGCGAAATCACCAGAGGCGGCATCAACGCTGGCGCTATTTAATTAAGTAAACTGTCTCCATAATTAATAACTCAATCTCGTTCGACACCCGAACATCCTGAATAATTCCAATGGCTTGATGTGAATTGGCGTGCTAAAACGCCGCAAGCTTAAAAATAATCAATAAGTACCATCAGGAGCCACCCGAACGTGCCGAAGTCAAAGCGCCAAATTCATAAAATTCTCGTCGCCAATCGTAGTGAGATCGCCATTCGTATCATGCGGGCAGCGACCGAGCTTGGCATTTCAACGGTAGCAATCTATTCCCGGGAAGACCGTTTTGCGCTGCATCGCTATAAGGCCGATGAGGGTTATCTGGTTGGTGAAGGCAAAGGCCCGATTGAGGCCTATCTCGATATTGAAGATATTATTCGCATCGCTCTCGAAGCCGATGTCGACGCCATCCATCCAGGCTACGGATTTTTATCCGAGAATCCAGATTTTGCCGATGCGGTGGTTGCGGCCGGCATGATTTTTGTCGGGCCAACCGGCGACACCATGCGCAGCCTCGGCAGTAAAGTGGCGGCCCGTAAATTAGCCCTTGAAGCCGGCGTGCCGGTAATGCCGGCGACCGACCCCCTGCCCGATCTACCCGCAGGTGAAGACGAGATTAAAAAACTCGCCGACGGCATCGGCTTTCCGGTGATGTGTAAAGCGACCTGGGGCGGCGGTGGCCGAGGTATGCGGGTGATCGAAAGCGCCGAAGATCTCATTAGTTTGGTCGAGCAGGCCAGCCGGGAAGCGGCAGCAGCCTTCGGCAATGGTCAGGTCTATCTTGAAAAACTGGTGCGCAATGCCCGCCATGTCGAAGTTCAAGTAATGGGCGATTTGTACGGTAATATAGTGCATCTGTTTGAGCGCGATTGTTCGGTCCAGCGTCGCCACCAAAAAGTCGTCGAGCGGGCGCCGGCGGTGTTCCTGGATGATGAAGCACGCGAATTTCTCTGCCAGCAAGGTATTAAGATTGCCAAGATGGCCAATTATCATTGCGCTGGTACGGTGGAGTTTTTGGAAGATGCCGATTCTGGCGAAATTTTCTTTATTGAGGTAAACCCGCGAATTCAGGTCGAGCATACGGTCACCGAAGGGGTTACCGGTATTGATCTGGTACAAGCTCAAATCCGCATTGCCGGTGGCGGCAAAATTGGTGACCTCAAATCGAGTGGCATCCCTGCACAGAAAGATATCCGGCTCTATGGTCATGCGATCCAATGCCGGGTGACGACGGAAGACCCGGAGAACAGCTTTACGCCAGATTATGGCCGCCTGACGGCCTATCGCAGTGCCGCCGGATTGGGTGTGCGGCTCGATGCCGGCACTGCCTTCACCGGCGCTTTGATTACCCGTTATTATGATTCCCTGCTGGTTAAAGTGACAAGCTGGGCTGCCGATGAGATTAGCGCTACCAACCGGATGGACCGGGCCTTGCGTGAGTTCCGTATCCGGGGTGTGACCACCAATTTGCGCTTCCTCGAAAGCCTGATCAATCATCCAAAATTCCTGGCAGCCGAATACACCACCAACTTTATTGATCAAACGCCGGAGCTGTTTGAGTTTCCGGAACGCCGCGACCGCGCCTCGCGCCTGTTGAATTTTGTCGGCAACGTCATTGTCAATGGCAATCTGGAGGTTAAAGGACACACCTTGCCGGCGCACGCTACCGTTCCTCATGCGCAGAAATTCGGCAGTGCCGAGGTTCAACCCGGCTCCAAGCAAAAGCTGGATGAACTAGGGCCGGAGAAATTTTCCCAGTGGATGCTCGATCAGGAGCGCGTGCTGATTACCGATACGACGATGCGGGATGCACACCAGTCACTATTGGCCACGCGTGTACGTTCCAAAGACTTGATCGATATCGCACCAACCTATGCGCATCTCTTACCGGACATGTTCTCGATGGAGTGCTGGGGCGGTGCCACCTTTGATGTCGCCATGCGGTTCTTAAACGAATGCCCGTGGGAGCGCTTGGCTGACCTTAGAGAAGCGATGCCAAATCTGCTGACCCAGATGCTGCTGCGTTCGGCCAATGGCGTCGGCTATGCCAATTATCCCGACAACGTGGTGCGCTTTTTTGTTAAAGAATGCGCCGCTGGCGGCATGGATTTGTTCCGCGTCTTTGATGCGCTCAACTGGGTTGAGAACATGCGGGTCGCCATTGAGGCGGTGCGCGAAACCGACCGGCTGTGCGAAGCGGCAATTTGCTACACCGGTGACATTACCGATCCGAGCCGGACCAAATATGATCTAAAATATTATGTTGATCTGGCGGGAGAACTGAAAGACGCCGGTGCGCATATTCTCGGCATCAAAGATATGGCGGGCCTGTGTAAGCCAGATGCCGCGCGCATCCTGGTCAAAGCGCTTAAAGAAGAAACTGGCTTGCCGATCCACTTCCATACCCATGACACCAGCGGTATTTCAGCTGCCAGCGTGCTGGCGGCGGTTGAAGCCGGTGCCGATGCTGTCGATGCAGCGATTGATTCCATGAGTGGCCTGACCTCCCAGCCCAATCTCGGCGCCATTGTTGATGCGCTTAAGAACTCTCCCCGCGATACCGGCCTTGATACCGACGCGCTGCGGACAGTTTCAACATACTGGGAGCATGTGCGCACGCTTTATTCCAGTTTCGAGGCCGATTTCCGCTCGGGCGCCTCGGATGTCTACAGCCACGAGATTCCCGGCGGTCAGTACACCAATCTCCGCCAGCAGGCACGCTCGATGGGCATTGACAGGCGCTGGCCGGAAGTGGCCAACACCTACGCCAAGGTCAATGAGATGTTCGGTGATATTGTTAAAGTAACGCCCTCCTCCAAAGTTGTTGGTGATTTGACGCTGTTGATGATCACGTCGGATATCTCAGCCGAAGATGTATTGAATCCAGACAAAGAAATTGCCTTTCCTGAATCAGTAATCCAATTCTTTAAAGGCGAGCTTGGCCAGCCCTATGGCGGCTTCCCGGCAGAGCTGCAAAAGAAAATCCTAAAAGGTGAGGAACCGATCACCGTCCGTCCCGGCTCAATCATGGAAGATATCGATCTAGACTCTACCAAAATCGAGGTTGCAGAAACCGTTGGCCGGGATATCACCGATCAGGAACTCGCTTCATACCTGATGTATCCGCAAGTCTTTACCGACTACGCCCGCCATCTAGAAGAGTTCGGTGATGTCAGCAAAATCCCGACCGCTGCCTATTTCTATGGCATGGAAGCCGGTGATGAAATCGCTATTGAGATGGAGCGCGGCAAGACCCTAATCGTACGCTTTCTAGCACTGGGTGATGCCAATGACGACAGCTCACGCATCGTATTTTTTGAGCTTAACGGCCAGCCGCGCTCACTGCGCATTGATGATGCCTCACAAGAATCAACCCGGCCAACCAACCGCCTCGCCGATGCCGGTAATCCGACCCATGTCGGCGCACCGATGCCGGGATTGATTTCCAGCGTTGTGGTCGAAGCCGGCCAGAAAGTGCTGCAAGGTGATACTTTAATGTCGATTGAAGCCATGAAAATGGAAACGGCGGTTAATGCCGAGCGCGATGGCGTCATCGGTGAAGTCGTCGCCAGCGTCGGTATGCAGATCGGCGCCAAGGATTTACTAGTGGTCTTCGAGGACTAAACTGAACTTCTAAATTTTCTGAGCGATTTCGCGCACGAGTTTGCGCATCCATTGA
Organism: Rhodospirillaceae bacterium; assembly: GCA_018649245.1. Taxonomy (GTDB): domain Bacteria; phylum Pseudomonadota; class Alphaproteobacteria; order Rhodospirillales; family UBA2165; genus TMED23. Next base: position 5,230 of record JABIIH010000135.1, read on the forward strand.
TGCAGCGCGCGGTCATCGTCGCGCTGATGCCAGATTTGATAAAATGTCATACGTCCGACCGCTACCGGGGAAGGAGCCATTGAAAAATCCCGCATCGTGGATTTCTTCAGCGCCGATGGCAGTACCGCAATAAGATCGGTTCCCATCATCAATTCCGGCAGGCCGGTAAAATTCGGCACCTGTAGAGCAACCCGCCGGTGTTTGCCCTGGCGCGCCAGAATTTGATCAATCGGATTGATCTCGACCACTGAAAAAACAATGCGGGCATGGCGCCGGGTCAGATAATCATCCAGGGTTTTGGGTGCAGTTGTAACTGTGCCATCATAAAAGCAGACGAAATCATCATCATAGAGTTTCTGCTGTTTAAACTCACTGCCCTCCGGCACCAGTGGCGTGATGACCAGCTCACACTGCTCGCTCCTGAGCAGGTTAGTAGCATCGATACCCGAGTAAATGATCCTAAGATCAAGCTCGGGTGCTTGAGTTTCGATGCGACCATAGACATCACGCAGCAATAGTCCCCATTGAACGTCATTGGCGCCAATGGCGAACTGCCCGGACACATTCTTAAGATCAAAGGTGCGTTGTTCGGACAAGGCACGCATCGCACGCAAAACCTCCCGCACGTCTTCAACCATCTCCTGGGCACCATGGGTCGGCGTGATGCCCCGCCCGGCTCTGACAAACAGCGCATCTCCCAAAATTTCGCGCAATTTCTCAAGGCCGTGACTGACGGCGGATTGGGTGACATCCAGACGTTCCGCCGCCCTGGTAACCGAGCCCTCTTCAAAGACGGTGAGAAACAGTCGCAGCAACCGGCCATCAATATCTAAATAATCTATTTTATTCATGAATATTATTAGTTTTCATTAGTTGATCTAATTAATAGATAACCGATAATGAGGTTAAATCATAGTAATTTTGATAGTGCGAAGGACAAAGCCATGTGTACTCCCTATACCGTCCACCCCGACCTCAAGGCTCATGACGCCAAAATGGAGCAGCAAATTATTACGCTGAACGGCAACATACATACGGCCTATGCCTATTCACCTTCAAATGCGACGATGATCGAAGGCGATGATGGCGTGATCTTGGTCGATACGCTGCCGACCATTGAGTTTGCCGAGCCGGTCGTTGAGGCTTTTAAGAAAATCACCGACAAGCCGATCAAAGCCATTATTTATACCCATGTGCATCCGGATCATATCAGCGGTGTACGCGCCTTCGTCGATGAAGCGGATGTTGAGGCCGGCAAAGTTGAGATTATCGCGCTCGATGATCTCGTGCCGGCGCTGGTCAGGGATAGTGGTGTGCTGGCGCCAGTCCTCGCACGTCGCGCCATGTATACCTTCGGCTTTCAACTGCCGCTGAACGACGAAGGAAATGTCAGCACCGGCTGCGGACCCGCCAATATTCCAGGCCGCCGCAGTTTCATTGCGCCAACCAAAACATTCAGTGAAAAGCTCGAAATCGAGATTTGCGGCGTCAAGCTGGAGCTTATTCATGTACCCAGCGAAACCGAAGACCAAGTCGTGGTCTGGCTGCCGGATGACAAAGTCTTAATCTCAGCCGATGTCCTGCAAGGCCAGACATTCCCTAATCTGTATGCGCTCCGTGGCACTTCTTTTCGTGATCCAATGACCTGGGTCGACGGCATCGACCGTCTGCGCCGGATGGAACCGGACACACTCATCCCCCATCACGGCCCGCCCGTTGAAGGCGCCGCCGAAGTTGAAGACGTGTTAACCGCCTATCGTGACTCGATGCAGTATCTGCATGATCAAACTGTGCGGCGCATGAACCAAGGTTATACGCCGGAAGAAATTATGTCGGAAATTACCATGCCGGATCATCTTGCCGACCACGAATGGCTGGGTGAATTTTATGGCAGTTACAAACATTCGGTGCCCTCGATCTATAGCGGCTATGTCGGCTGGTTTGATGGAGATCCAATTAATTTGGATCCCAAACCGCGCACCGAGCGGGCAAAAAACTACGTCGAGCTGATGGGGGGCCGGGATCAGGTATTGGCCAAGGCGCAACAGGCAATGACCGAAGGTGATCATCAGTGGGCTGCCGAAATCGCCACCTGGATCATCAAGGCCGATACTTCTGATAAAGAGGCGCGGCAGTTAAAAGCCGATGCGATGCGTCAATGGGCTTACGTACAGAAAAACATCAACTGGCGCAATTGGGCGCTGACAACAGCACTTGAGTTGGAAGACGCGTTAAAAGCACCAAAGGGCATGCCTTTTGGTGGGCCGGATTCGCTGCGTAATTTTCCGGCTAAATCGCTCTTGAAACTTTTAACCGTTCGCTTAGCTGCCGAAGATTGTATGGATATGACGCGTACGATTACGTTCAATATTACGGATACCGATGAATCCTGCGCTTTGGAAATCCGCCGCGGCGTCTGCCAGTTCCACGTCGAAGCACCCAAAGCGCAGGATATATCGCTGCATTTGGAGCGTTCGTTTCTGACGCAAATATTTCTCGGTCAAACGACCTATGGCGAGGGGATCGCTGAGGGATCGGTAAAAATCGAGGGTGATCAAAAAGACTTCGAAGAATTTATCTCACTGTTTGAACAACCGAGTATGGAGATGGCAATCACGGTTCGTTAAGCTGTAAGTATATTTTACAAAGAGAAAGACCCCGCTGTCTGACGCAACGGGGTCTCCCTTCCATCCCTGGAAGAACCTGCCGACTGGCAACAAGTTCTTTCGGGCGCGGTGCGGCCTGCCAGGCTCGCAGTAATTTCTTTATCTACACCTGATTTTCGTATCGTAGCGAAATGGCCGTTTGGCCCAGGAAGGCTGAACAAATATGCCAATCTCGCCTTTAAGCGCTTTGCCGCGTTTGCGGATTTTAAAGGTCGCCTGCTGGGAATTAGCCAGCTTCATCCGGCGCTTGGATACCAACGCATTGCCTTTGGTGCGGTGAATAGAGATGGCAGCCAGACGCGGCCATTTTTTGCCTAAATTTGTGACTTGAAAGGTCGGCGTGGCGCCATCGCAACGGGCCGTGACTTCCACTTCCAGTCTCGCCTCATTGATTGAGGATACCTGATCTTCAGCAGCGGTGCCGATCTGAGTCTTCGTTTTTAAACCGGCAAGATGAACATTAGGGTCGATGCCAGGATCACTTTGGGCCATTTGACCGGAGAATTTATCCTGCAAACACCGGGTAACCGTAATTCGTTGTTCAATTTGCACGATATGTCGCGCCAGTTGGTCACCGCGTAGCCGTATATCACGCGATTTAACCAGCGCCGTACCATCTCTCTCCAGGATGTCCTGCATCTTAGATTTATAGTTTTCCCATTTTTTAATATAAGGGTGCCAGTTGCCGCCATATTTACGATCAACATATTTGACGATTTTGACATGAGTGGTTTTCCACCAAATGACCTTCGGCAGAGCCGGGCAACTTGCCGCCCGCGCATTAATATCCTCAGCCCGCAAGGCGGCCTCAGCAGATTGATGTGGCAGTAAAGTTGTACCGGCGATAAAAGCCAAGCCAACAATGATAGGAAGTTTTGAAATCCCTTGGGACATGAGCATTACTCCACTCCTTACTCATTTCTTGAGCAAAAAAAGGTTACAAACAGCTCACGCCCAAATCGGCATGCGTATCGGTGGATGAATTTCCCTCATTCCCGAAAACGCGGATGGATTCTGTCAAAATTCGCAGAATCTCGGATTAATTGAGGGCATTAGACGCTAAAAGGAGTTAAGGACGGGTTAACAAAGCTTAACGAATGGGAAAATCATCAACTCTAACTGGCGAGTTGGATGCGACAATGGATTTGACCAAAGGGGGTCTCGAAATCATGCGTTTTCTGCCGGGAGAACTTGAAATTTGATTGGGCATGGACGACGATAAGGTCGGGACACCACTCAGCAATCAATTTGAGGGCAGCGTGAGCTCGATCCGGCGTCGCGGTCGCCATCACCGCTGGATTCTCAATACCAATATCAGCGGCGATACTTTTGAGATGCTGGCGAGCCGGTGCACAGAGCGCGGTTTCCATTTCATCTGAAAGAAAACCTTCCGGCATCACACTGCCACTACCCCAATTCCAATTCACGATTTGGCCGAAGGCCAATTCCGCGCCGGCTTCATCTGCCAGCCGCTTGGCCTCAGCCATCGTTTCGCGGGCACCATCATCACCATCGTCATGTTCAATGAGGGCGAGGATGCGATTTGGGCTTTTGGCGCCCCGGCGCGGCCCCATATGCAGAACCGGGTCAGGCTTAACATCAATTTTTTTGGCGGGTATAGGCATCGCCGAGACCGGTACCACATTACTGCGTGGTATATCGGCCGGCTCAGAACCGCATTCTTGGAATATATGTTTACTGCAATTGGCACAAATATCTTGATCAACGAAAGAATAAACCGTCGAAAGGGCAGCGGTTTTAGACTCGAATATATTATCTTCGCCAATCGCTCCAATAAAGCCCGTGCGCTTCAAGACCAAGGCAACCGCCTCTTTAATGCCAATAAGGCAAAAATGTCCACCAACATTGCGGCGGCGGCGCGCCTCATTCGCGAGTGCCTCGGCACCTTCCATATCGATGAAATTTATTCCCGAGGTTACGACAACGAGATGTTTCTGCATCGGTTGGTTGCGTTCAAATTGCCGCAGTTTGCTAACCACGTTGGAAACCGCACCAAAAAACAAAGAGCCATCAATACGGATAATTTTAACCTGCGGACATTCGGCTAAACCCGGTGCGGCGCTAAAGCGGCGGCGGGGATCCTCGGTATCCGGTGCCAGCGTTGAAACTTTCGGATGCGAAGTGCGATTAAGATAAAACACCAGAGATAATATAACACCAGCGAAAATCGCGACTTCCAAGTTGATAAACAAGACCGAAAAAAACGTCGCCAGCATCACTGTGGTTTCTGATTTGCTCGAGGTCAGAATTTGCCGGATGTGCTTAACGTCGATCAAGCCGGAAATAACCAGGAATAAAATTCCGGCAACGGTGGCTTTTGGCAGATGAATCGCCAAAGGTGCTACAATAGGTGTTAGGCCTATGAGTAAAACACCACCGAGGGCCGCAGCCAATGGTGTCCGCGCCCCGGAACTAAAATTTAAGGCACTCCGGTTAAATGAGCCGGTGGCGACATAGCCGGAGAAGAAACCACCAACGATATTCGACAACCCTTGGCCAATGAATTCCTGATTGCCGTCAACTTGCTGACCAGTTTTTGACGCAATTGAACGGGCAATGGAGACCGCTTCGGTGAGGGCAAATAAAGCCACGGCAAATGCAGTCGGCGCCAATTCTTTAAATACATCGAGCGAAAAATCTGGTGCTGATAAAGGCGGCAGTCCGGAAGAAATCGCACCAATCGTCGCCACCTCCGCCAATCCAAAATGATTAAGAACAAAGGCCAGAACTATTGATATCAGCATGGCAAATATCATATAGGGCGATTTCGGCCAATATTTACGCAGCAGCAGACCGCTGATGATGGTGGTCATTCCGACGGCCGTCGCGGCGATCGAAATTTGATCAATTTGGCGAACAATTATAAGTGCGACATCGTAAAAAGGTGCACCGCGCGGTATCTCCAGGCCAAAAAAATCCCTGGCCTGGCTAGCCGCGATTAAAATGGCGGCACCGGCGGTAAAGCCAATCGCCACCGTATGCGAAATAAAATTTATCAGCGAGCCGAGGCGCATCAGCCCCATCGCCAATTCAATGACGCCAACCATAAAGGTCAAAGTCAGCACCAAGGTCACATAGTTAGCGGTACCGGCGTCGGCCAAAATACCGATAGAGGAAAAAATAATGATTGAGGCAGCCGTTGTCGGGCCGGAAACCAAATGCCACGACGAGCCAAAAAGGGCCGCCACAATAGCTGGAATCATGCCGGCGTAAAGCCCATACTCAGGTGGCATTCCGGCAATGGTCGCAAAAGCAACGCCTTGCGGAATCATGATCATCGCGCCGGTGAAGGCGGCCATTAAGTCAGCTTGAGCAGTTTCGCGGTTAACCGAGCGCAGCCAAAACAAAAAGGGAAAGATACGGCTTGCGCCGCCATTTAGCTGTGCAAATGGGCGTTGTCTTAGGGCCATAATATCTCAATAGTATCGGGCGAAAGGACAATAATATCGGAGGAAATTACACCTGAATTCGCCTGAGGTGGTGGCTTTGTAAGCACCCAAGGGGCCGTTGTCAAATGAATACAATGAGCCAATAAAGCATAGCTCAAATGCAGCAGGTGAATGGCTATTTTGAGTGAGTATGGATCCTTAAATGGCGCCCAAATTGCCTATCTAGTGCAGAATTTCGGAAATAGATTGCATAACGTCTATTAAATTCGCCGAACTCTCAATTTTGGGCCAGTCGATCGCACCGATATCGTAGCCTAATTGCTGGTGTAGAATATCTACCGTCGCATCCGAGGCGTCATTGCTACGCCGCGATATTCTTTGTTCGGCAATGGCGGGCTCTGCCACTAACCAGATACCATCAAAATTAACCCCTGCGTTGGCGGCCACATTTCTGATCGCTGCACGCTCTTCAACTCGCGCAAATACCGCGTCAACAATCACCGAATGTCCAGCCAACAACCCCACCGCAGCATCTTGATACATTTGATCATAAGTCCGGCGGGTCATTTCTGGGGAATATCCCTCATCCTCTAATTGGGTGAATTGATCAACCCCAGCAAGTTGCTTGCGAACAACATCACTGCGAAGGATCAGCGCCCCCGGCAAAGGGTTTACCGAGGGCGCCAACTCTCTTGCTAGCGAAGATTTTCCGGTGCCGGAAAGACCTCCAACTGCGATAAGCCTGGGTTGAGCAGGTTCAAGGATACTAAGCGCAAAATCCATATATTTTAACGCTGCTGTTTCATCATGCGCCAAGGCGGCGACATGTGACCGGATGGCCGCCCTCATCGACAAAAACAACGGCAAAGTTTCGAGGCCATGGACATCGGAGGTGAGGGCGATATAGCGGTTAAGCAGTATATTCGCCTCTGAGATCATGCCCCGGAATGTTAAATCCATCACCAAAAAGGCCAGATCATACATCACATCAATGGTCGCCAATTGGTCATTGAACTCGATAGCGTCAAACAAAACCGGCTGGCCCTCAATCAACACGATATTACCAAGATGAAGATCGCCATGGCAGTGTCGAACTTTCCCCTCTTCCCGGCGCCGGTCGAGCAACAAGGCGACCTGGCCAAGTTTGGCTTGTGTCTTTTCAGAAAGTTCTCCGATTTTATCGCGGCCCAGAATGCCGACGCCATAGTTTAAAAAACATTGGGTATTGTTCTCGACAATGCTGGCCATCGCACCGGCACCACCGACATTTAGCACCGGATTTTCGTTGCTGTGAAAATTGAAAATCTCTTCCGCAAGATTTTCCGCCAGGGAATTTGAGAGTTTGTTTTTTTGGACATATTCGCTAAGCAATAAACCGTCTTCAAACCGGTTCATCTCAACCAGCCAATCAACGGTCTCGCCTTCTCCATCAATTGCTAATTGTCCGTCCGGACTGGAGGTTACGGGTTCAACTCCAACATAAATCATCGGTGCCGTTCGACGGTTAAGCTTAACTTCGTTTTCACAAGCCTTGCGCCTGTCTTCTAAAGTTGAAAAATCCAAATAGGGCAGCTTGAGGGCGCGTTTAAGTTTATAGGCTTTACGCCCAACCAAAAAAACATGTGAGATATGGGTGGTGATGATGTCGATTTTTTCGACATCTGGCCCGTAAGATTTAGGATCGGATAGGAACTCAATGATGGAGGCCTGCATTCCACCCTCCGACGTTCACCTAATGTATAACGATTCTTGGCAAGCGATTAACTAAATATTTGTTAGGACAATCACTCAATAAATCTGCATCACAATTCGCATATCTTTGACATTGCAAGCAATTTACCGATGCTTGGCAGATGAGCATCTCATTACCATTCCAGCAATTCTCCAAATCAATACCGTAACGCTCCAACATTTCCTTCATCGGCGCCAGCGAATCTTCAAAATTTGCCATCACCTTTTACTCCTTAGTTCAACAATTTGAGTTGAAGAAAACATACAGGAATTCAGGCTTTTTATCATTGATATGGGTCAACTAAATGACATTAAGCCGTCGCTAAATGCGCTTCCGCTTCATTGATTTTGCGCTGGAATAACGCAACTGATTTTTCGCGCTCCAGACGCTCAGCGTCGGTCAACCCACATTCTCTGGGATAGTCTTTAGCGTTTTGCAATTGTTTGAGACAAGCTGTATGAGCGCGCTGCAATTCTTTTAAATTATACCTAAGCGCTCTTTGTTCGGGTGATGAAGTGCTGCGCATCCATTTACGATAGATTAAAATCCCGGCAAGTCCGGACAATACTAGGCCATAGGCCCAAAACATATTGCCGCCAACATCTTCATCACCCACTGTTCCAGAATGAGCATACGCCGTGTCCATGGCAGCCAAACTTACCATAACAACGAATGGCAGTAACAATAGATCGCGCATCTTCTGCTCTGCTATGAACCGGTGCCGAAAAATATGCCTCGGGTCAGAAAGGTATAATCGCCCTCAATCGTCAACATCGCGATCAACACCAAAAGCACCGTCGGCGGCCCTAAAATGGCAAAACTCAATGCCATCCGCTCCCACTTAATGTGCATAAATACCGAGATAATAAAGCCGGCCTTTAAAAACATGAAAATGAGAATCAGAGTCCAGCGGAGATAACCCTCCACATGATAAAAATCGACGAGATAGGAAAACGTACTGAGGACAAACAGTAACGCCCATACCCAGATATAAACACTTAGCGGATGTTGTTGACCTTGTGCGTGTGCCATATCGACCCCCTACCACAAATAAAAGAATGCAAAGATGAAAACCCATACCAGATCGACAAAATGCCAATAGAGTCCCATGGTTTCGACAATTTCGTAATTGCCTTTGCGGCTGGTAAAAAAGCCGCGTTTTTCTGTGTCATAGTCCCCGCGCCAGACTTTTCGCGCGACCAGAATTAGGAACAACACGCCCACCGATACGTGGAAACCATGGAACCCGGTAATCATAAAAAAGACCGAACCAAACTGGGAAGCGCCCATTGGATTACCCCACGGCCGCACACCTTCTTCAACGATCAATTTAGTCCACTCAAAAGCCTGCATGCCGACGAATGAAGCACCTAACAAAGCGGTAATGATCAACAATAAAGCAGTTTTATTTTTGTCTTTCCGATAACCGTAATTAACCGCCAGAACCATCGTGCCACTACTGGTAATCAGGATAAAAGTCATAATGGCGATTAGGATGAGCGGGATCGGTTCACCACCGAATGACAGCGCAAAAACTTCGCTGGCTTTTGGCCACGGCGTCGTCGTCGACAATCTCACCTTCATATAACCAACCAGGAAACTCGAAAAGATGAAGGTATCGCTGAGCAGGAATATCCACATCATCGCCTTGCCCCAGGGCACATTTTTAAACGTGCGCTGATCGGAAGACCAATCTTCGGCGATACCGGCAAATCCCGGCGCTAAATCAGTTGGTGCGGCTACGGTAGTACTAGAATCTTGAGGCGCCATAATTTCTCAATCCTTTTTAACTAAGCAAAAGTAAGGCGAATAAAACCAGCCATATCAATAATAAATAATGCCAATAGGTCGTGCATAGCTCGACGCTGAGCCGGATGTCTGTTACCGATGCGCCGCGCCACATTCTCGAAAAACTTCGCCACCACGCAACCAACCCACCAGCCATGTGAAGGCCATGTATTGCGGTTAGGAGATAAAAGAACGCATTCGCCGTATTGGTATTGGCGTAATAGCCGAGATCGACCATTTGCTGCCAGACATACAATTGTCCCGTCAAAAAGGCGACGGTAAGGACACCCGCCCAGACTAGCCCATCCCGCACGCCGCTTATGTTGTCCTGTTGAGCGCCGTTGCGCGCCACTTGCATGGCGATACCGCTGACAATCAACAAAGCCGTGTTCAACCACAGCACCCAGGGTTCCGGCATCGGCAGCCAATTGGCAAACAACATCCGGTCGGCATAGGCAATTGTCATCAGTGTGAAGATTACCGTAACCACGACCAGAAATACTCTTAAGCCAACCTTGCCGTGCGGCAGGAAAAAGGCACCAACTTCTTGCACGCCTTCGGCACCAACCGGATCAACCAGCCAAGGCTTCTTGGTCATTTCATGAAAGAGACTCATTGAATTAATATCTCCATTTTAACGCTACTGATGAAGCTCAGGCGGGTCATCGGCAACAGCACCTGTTGCAGTGTCCGTTCGTTTGACTTCATCCGGTGGCATATTTTGCGGCACAAAATCGGCCTCGACACCCGGTACGCTGTAGGCATAGGCCCAGCGGTAAACGACCGGCAATTCGTCGCCAAAATTGCCGTGACCAGGTGGCGTGGTCGCGGTTTGCCATTCAAGCGAGGTCGCGTTCCAGGGATTATCCCCAGCCGGTTTGCCTTTGAAAATACTGATGATAATGTTAGCGATAAACACCACCTGAGCGAAACCGACGATCAACACCACAACAGTGATGAACTCGTTGAGCGTTGCCGCAGAGGGTGGAATAAAAGAAGTTTCACCAATCTCAAAATAACGGCGTGGCACGCCTATAAAGCCTAGATAATGCATTGGGAAATAAATCAGATAGCTGCCGAGGAAAGTAATCCAGAAGTGAAATTGACCCCAGCCTTCATGCAGCATGCGCCCAGACATTTTCGGGAACCAGTGATATATGGCTGCGAAGATCACCAATACCGGCGCAATGCCCATCACCATATGGAAATGGGCAACCACAAACATCGTATCCGATAACGGGATATCGACGATCACGTTGCCGAGAAATAGGCCGGTGATGCCACCGTTCAAGAAAGTGAGAATAAAGGCCACACAGAACAGCATGGGGATGGTGAGGTGGATATTACCCTTCCATAATGTCAGCACCCAATTATACATTTTGAGCGCTGTCGGTACGGCGATAATTAGGGTCGTTGTCGCGAAGAAGAATCCGAAATACGGGTTCATGCCGCTGACATACATATGGTGTGCCCAAACAATGAAGCTCAAGCCGCCAATCGCCACAATGGCCCAGACCATCATCCGATAGCCGAAGATATTTTTGCGGGCGTGCGTGCTGATAATATCGGACACCACGCCGAAGGCCGGCAATGCCACAATATAAACTTCGGGGTGACCAAAGAACCAAAATAAATGCTGAAAAAGCAGCGGGCTGCCATTTTCATGGCTCGTCATTTCACCTTGCACAATCATTTCCGGCATGAAGAAACTGGTGCCGAGAACGCGATCCAAAAGCATCATGACGCCAGCAACAAATAGAGCTGGAAAGGCGAGTAGTGCCAATATCGTGGCGACGAAAATACCCCATACGGTCAAGGGCATGCGCATCAGCGTCATACCGCGGGCGCGAGCTTGCAGCACGGTTACCACATAATTCAGCCCGCCCATGGTAAAGCCGATAATAAACAGGACCAAGGAGACCAGCATCAATATGATACCGCCATCAATGCCCGGCGTGCCCTCAGAAATTGCCTGCGGTGGATAGAGCGTCCAGCCAGCACCCGAAGCGCCCCCCGGCACAAAGAAACTTGCCGTCAATACCAGGACTGCAATTAAATAAACCCAATAGCTCAGCATGTTCATATAGGGGAAAACCATATCGCGCGCGCCAACCATCAGGGGAATGAGATAGTTGCCGAAACCTCCCAGGAATAGCGCCGTCAGCAGATAGATAACCATGATCATGCCGTGCATGGTGACGTATTGGTAATAGCTCTCGGCATCGATGAAATCGAAGACCTCTGGAAAACCCAGCTGCAGCCGCATCAACCAGGAGAGCACCAGGCCAACCAGCCCAATCAAAATCGCCGTCGCCGAATACTGAATCGCGATGATCTTGGCGTCCTGAGAAAAGACGTATTTCGTTATCCAATGATGGGCGTGATAAAGATCGACCTCTTCGATTTCCGCCAACGGGACTACTTGGGTTTCTTCGAGCATACCATTACTCATTTATTTGCCCTCTTCGTTATTTTGATTGTTGGCGGTTAGAACTGTCTTGATTTCTGCATCACTTTCGGCGGCTTGCTGAGTGCCGGCAGCGCCTTTTGGATAAAGTGTGGCAAAAGATTTTTGACCTCCCAGCCATTTCTGAAAGGCCGCCGTGTCATCGACGACGACCTGGCCGCGCATGGCGTGATGGCCGACACCACAAAGCTCGGCGCAGAGAATATCGAAGGTTCCGGTCCGGGTCGTCGTTAGCCAAAAGAACGTCACCATGCCCGGCACTAAATCCATTTTAGCGCGGAACTGCGGGACATAAAAATCGTGCAAAACATCGACCGAACGCAGCAGCATCTTAATCGGCTTATTAAGCGGCAGATGCAAATCTTCGCCCTCGATTAAAATATCATCTTTACTATTGGGATCTTTCGGGTTGAGACCGAACGGATTGTCGTCACTAATCAGTTTTATACTCGACGTACCGAGCTTGCCGTCCTTACCGGGCAGACGGTATTTCCATTCCCATTGGCTGCCGACAACTTCAAATTCGGTGGCATCTTCCGGCACGGTGACGAATTCGTTCCAAGCGATCAAACCGGGAGTTAACAGGCCAACCACACCAGCGGCTGTTACCCAGGTGAGCCACCATTCAAGCTTGCTGTTTTCTGGTTCGTAATCGGCCCGGCGATCTTCGCGATAGCGATATTTATAAATGCAATACGCCATAAATAGAATAATGGCGACATAGGCGACACCGGTAATCGCAAAAGTAATATTAATGGCGTCATCCATTGAACCCCAATTCGAGGCGATCGGAGTAAACCACCACGGACTCCAGAAATGAAATATGACTGAGCCCACTGCGATCAAAACAAGTACTATTGCCAGAACCATACTAAATTCATCCTTCACCTAAATGACTGGAGATCGAAGAAAAGAAACTGACTAATTTAATGCATTTACTATTCTGTTTTTACTCTGCCTTCATTTATTCAAATATTGCGACCAATCGTTGTCAGAAAAAACGCTCGCTTTTGAAAGGTTCAAAATCGCTCGTCGTCAGTTTCTCCAAGATGGAAATCTCGATCTGCCGTCCCCTAATTCCCCAATAGAAATCAATCAAATTGCCTATTAAAAACAAAACTAACCTACCATGAGTCTAAGAGTCAATTGCAACAATTATTTATCTCGCGTATAGTTACATTTAGTTGAGTTATGTTATGGATTGCAATTTTGGTTAATTAGCATCCCAAACAAACACACTTATGGATGCTTAAAATTGTGATTGCGATCCTCGAACTAGAGTTCAGGAGTTAATGCAATGACGACTGCCGATGTCCCCATTACCGCACGTGAAACACGAACTGATCATCCAATTATTCGCCAGATCACGTTAACCGATCTCATGGATGCTATCGCCAAGGGCCTGGCGGATTTTAACGCCATGCCTACTCATTTTTTCTTTTTAGCGATTATTTATCCGATTGTTACCTTTGGCATTGCGGGTATTTACGGAGAGCTCGATTTGCTGCCGTTTATATTTCCGTTGCTGGCCGGCTACACCATTTTAGGCCCACTAGCCGCAACCGGCATGTATGAGTTAAGCCGGCGCCGGGAATTTGGCCGCTATACCTCCAGGACAAACGCATTTTTAGTATTTAAATCTCATTCGATTAATGCCATTGCGCTGCTCGGCATTATTTTAATGGTGATTTATTTTGCCTGGCTGTATGTGGCTCAATTGATCTATCAGCACAATTTTGGCGATGTGATTCCCGAATCCTATATTGGTTTTGCCAATCAGATTCTAACCACCCAACAAGGTCTCGATATGATGATCGCCGGCGGCTCGGTCGGATTTCTTTTCGCCGTTGTCGTTTTGAGCTTCAGTGTGGTCTCTTTTCCGATGCTGCTGGATCTTGATGTCGGTGTTTTAACGGCGATTAAAACGTCAATCAGAGCAGTTGCCGCCAATCCGATAATTATGGCGGTTTGGGGCGTGATCGTCGCTTCGTCTCTACTGGTTGGTTCCTTGCCAGCATTTGTTGGGCTTTGCATTGTGCTGCCGATACTGGGTCACTCGACCTGGCATCTGTATCGCAAAATCGTGGATTGTTAATCAGTCTAATATTTTAGTGGGATGACTTGGCGCTGTTGCTCAAAGCGCCAAGTCTACCTGTGATTTAAATACAGGAAGGCTCAATCAATATGAAAATACTTCTCACCGTATTTGTTTTAGCAATGATTTTAAGTTCGGCTTTCGAAGTCCTACCTTGGTCGACGTCGGGCTTGGTAATTTTATGCGCCTTTACGGCAGCTTATTTCTATCGCCTAAAATTAAGTAACTAGCGCGCAGGTTTCCAAGCAAATATCGACTCGAAGTATGTCCACCTCTTAACAGCTTTTTAAGCTTGTTCCGGCACACTGCAGCTACTGAAAAACAAATAAATATTTGGTGGTGAAAATTAAGTGGCGGAGTCCAAAAACGACCCTCACAAAGCTGACGATAATAACAAAAAAATCGGCAAGAATGTCGATATCGTCGAAGGGTCTAAACCTGAGCAAAAAACTGAACCGGTCAGCACACCCAATGCTGAGCAAAAGGCCGTGGCGATTAAAGATTCGAGCCAAAGCGGCACGATGCCACGCGTCGTTGCTTCCGGTCAGGGCACTTTCGCCGAACAAATCCTGCAGATCGCCTGGGCCAATGGCATCCGAGTCCGGGAAGATGCCGATTTGGTCGAGGTCCTTTCCGCCATTGATATTGATAGTGAAATCCCAATCGAAGCCTTTGCCGCCGTGGCAGAAATTCTGGCCTATGTCTACCGGGCTAATGCCGGCCAAATACCAATTGATGAACTCAAGGAGAATAACCGATGACAGCCATGTCCATTCAACAACAAGCTGACGAGCTCCAAGACTTAATTGAAGGTTCGCGCAGCCTTATCGCCGATGGCCGTTTTATCGATATTTCGACCGTCGAACAAAAGATGACCCTACTGTTTGATACCGTATCAGAAAATCCGGAAGCCAGTCTTAACGTTGATATCGGCAAATTAGCCGGCTCGCTCGCCCATTTAATGGCTGAGCTTGATAAACTTGAGGCGGACTTAACCCAGCAGCATAAAAACTTAAATGCGGAAGATATCGTGGCGCCAAACTCCGCCGCTGCCGCCTATCAAAGTTGATCAAAGAAAAGCATTAATATGGAAATAGATTCCGTCAGTTATATGAAATTCGTTTTTGCCCTGATCTTCGTCTTGGGGCTGATCGGTGGCTTTGCTCTGCTAGCCAAAAAATTCGGTATGGGCAATCGCGGGCCGATGCGGCGCAACAAAGGAAATCGCCTCTCGATAATTGAATCGATGGCACTCGATGCGAAGCGGCGTGTCGTGCTTGTTCGCCGTGATGATAAGGAGCACCTTTTGCTGCTGGGTGGTGCAACAGAAATGGTCATTGAAGGTGAGATCGAAGTAGATCTGGAACGCGACAAATCCGAAGAACCCAGTAGTGCCCCTGCCTCTTTTGATGCGGTTAATCTGATTGATGGCATCCGTCACGGCTTGGGTGTCAAAAAATGAACCATAGCGCCGCCTTCATCCTA
>JABIIH010000187.1 GCA_018649245.1 Rhodospirillaceae bacterium
CATCGGCCCTGAGCGAAACGAAACGTGGTAAAGGTTTGCCCGTGGTCGTTGGCGGCGCTTGGGTCCAAGCAGGTGCGGCCGTTACCAAAACCAAAATGGCTGCGGCAAACGAAACTTTTAAAAATTTAGAATAATTGATCATGAGCCTGTTTTACTTAATAAATCCCAGCGCTAATTTATTTCTTCATCTTTGATGACGCGAGTATATGGATTGAACCTTAACGCGCGATTAAACCGGTATCCAATAAAGCTTTTGTTATGCAGCCTGGACAAAAGCCCTGCTTATTGGTATTGCCACCTCTTATAAAAGTGCGTATTTCAGGTGTTGCGCAATTCAACTTTTGGAGTTTTTAGGGGAGAAAAATTCCGTGTCCGGTAAAGTTAAGATAGTCGTTACCCGTAAATTACCTGATGCCGTTGAAACCCGGATGATGGAATTGTTCGACGCGCGCCTCAATCTCGATGATGTGCCGCTGAGCCATGAAGAAATGATTATGGCCGTGCAGTCAGCTGAAATTCTGGTCCCTACGGTAACCGACAATATTGATGCCGAAGTAATTCACTCGGCTGGCGACCAGCTTAAAATGATCGCCAGTTTCGGTGCCGGCGTTGACCACGTAGATCTCGCCGCTGCAGCGGAAAAAAACATTATCGTCACCAATACGCCGGATGTCCTGACCGAGGACACCGCTGATCTGACCATGGCGCTGGTTTTAATGACGCCGCGCCGGATGGGCGAAGGTGAACGCCTGGTCCGTGCCAAAGAGTGGACCGGCTGGACCCCAACTTTTATGATGGGGCATCGGATTAACGGCAAGCGCTTGGGTATTATCGGCATGGGCCGGATTGGTACCGCCGTGGCTGAACGCGCCAGAGGATTTGGTCTGGCTGTGCATTATCATAACCGCCATCGGGTGAATGAAGAGCTTGAGAGCAAATTGGAGGTGACCTACTGGGAAAGCCTCGATCAAATGCTCGCCCATATGGATATTGTTATCGTCACCTGTCCGTCGACACCGGCGACCTATCATTTATTATCGGAGCGGCGGCTCAAACTAATGCAACCACATTCTTATATCGTCAATACGTCGCGCGGTAACATCATTGATGAAACCGCCTTGGTGGCCCTGCTGGAACAAGGCGCAATTGCCGGTGCCGGGCTCGATGTATTTGAAAACGAACCCACCATTCATCCTAAACTTTATGGCATGGAAAACGTTGTGATCCTGCCGCATTTAGGCTCGTCGACCATCGAAGGCCGGGTGGCCATGGGGGAACGGGTGATTGTCAACGCCAAGACCTTTATCGATGGCCATAAGCCGCCGAACCGGGTGCTCGAAACGCTTCTGTAATCGTTAACTTATTACCTTAGTGGGCGGAAAGGTCGGTGATGCTGGCCTGATTGCTGCAGAGGGCGCATTTTGGGTCAGGTTTAAGTTTAATTTTCCGAAACTCGGTGCGCAGACCGTCAAAGATAATCAGCGAGCCGGCGAGGCTTTCTCCTGCACCGGTTATTTCTTTCAAAATCTCAGCTGCCTGCAGGGAACCTATGGTGCCGCAAAGCGCGCCCAAAACACCTGCCTCGGCGCAACTCGGCACCATATCGGGCGGTGGGGCAACGGGATAAAGGCAGCGGTAACAGGGGCAGTCACCCTCGGTTCTAGCATGCGGTTTGAACACACTTAATTGCCCGTCAAAACGCAGAATAGCGCCGGAAACCAAGGTTTTTTGCTCCAGATAACAGGTGTCCATGACGAGAAAGCGGGTGGCGAAATTATCGCAGCCATCGGCAACAATATCATAGCCGGAGATCAATTCCCGGGCGTTTTCCGCTGTCAGCCGCTCATTATGCTCAACCACCGCCACGTCTGGATTAATGTCGGCGATGGCAGCCTTGGCGCTGGCTACCTTTGCTTGGCCAAGGCGAGTAGTTGCATGAATAACTTGGCGTTGCAGATTGCTGAGATCGACGACATCATCATCAACAATACCCAGCGTGCCAACACCCGCCGCCGCCAAATATTGCAGCACCGGTGTACCCAACCCGCCAGCACCAACGACTAGAACTTTGGCGCGGCGAATTTTAGCCTGCCCGGCGCCGCCAATTTCGGGTAATAAAATATGGCGGGCGTAGCGTTCTACTTGTTCATCGGTAAGGGACATTTAGCCGCCAATCCTTAAACTTTAGTCACCGCCCAGCCCATCAAACAAAGCCGTCGAGAGATAGCGCTCGGCAAAAGACGGCAGGATAGCGACAATCATTTTGCCGGCCATATCCGGGCGGGCGCCAATTTCGAGCGCTGCGGCAATCGCTGCGCCGGAAGAAATACCAATCGGCAGTCCTTCTGACTTGGCGGTGCGTCTGGCCATGGCAAAGGCTGTTTCATTGCCGATCTGAATAACTTCGTCGATCATATCTGAATTTAGATTGTCCGGTACAAAGCCGGCGCCAATGCCCTGAATTTTATGCGGTCCAGGTACACCGCCGGATAAAATCGGGCTGTCTTCCGGTTCAACGGCAATCATTTTGAAATCAGGTTTTCTAGGTTTAATCACTTCGGCAACACCGGTCAGCGTGCCGCCAGTACCGACGCCTGAAATAACCACATCGACCTTACCATCGGTATCTTTCCATATTTCCTCCGCTGTCGTATTACGGTGAATTTCCGGATTGGCGTCATTGCTGAACTGTTGCGGCATAAAGGCGCCGGGATGTTCTTTGAGTATTTCTTCAGCGCGCGCAATCGCGCCCGGCATACCTTTGGCTGCGGGAGTCAGCTCAATCTCGGCTCCCAAAAGATAGAGCATTTTGCGGCGCTCCATCGACATGCTTTCCGGCATGGTGAGGATCAATCGATAGCCTCTAGCGGCAGCGACAAACGCCAAGGCAATGCCGGTATTGCCGGAAGTGGGCTCAACAATGACAGAGCCGGGCTGCAGTTTGCCGGCGGCTTCAGCGGCATTGATCATGGCATTTCCGATGCGGTCCTTAACCGAGGCCAGGGGATTAAAAAATTCACATTTTCCAAGGATATCGGCTTTACAGCCTTCTTCGTCAGGCAAGCGGTTGAGGCGAACCAACGGCGTCGCGCCGATGGTATCAACAATGCTATTATAGACCTTGCCTCTAAATTCACCCGTATTGTCCGTCATTTTATTCTCCTATTTGCCGGTCTGCTGCCAGCGTCACATAAATTAATATTAAATTGTAAAATCCAAACTCTGGCGGCCTTCGCTGACAACCCCGTTTGATTGTGCCTGCTGACACAAATGATCGATGGAAATATCGTTCAAACGATCCATCATTTCGGCTTGAACTTCCTGCCATAACGGGCGGATGACCGATTGGGTCAATTCTGATCCGGTTTCCTCTTCAAGGGGATCACCGGTCTGTTCCATATTGCGCATAACCAGCACTATATCGCCTACTGATATGCGGCGGCGCTCACGGGCGAGGTTATAGCCGCCGCGTGGACCGCGTACGCCGGTCAGCAGATTTGCCCGCACCAATTGCTGCAAAGCCTGCTCAAGATAGCGCCGTGGGATGCCCTGGCGCCGGGTGATGTCCCGGCTTTGCACCGGCTGGCTGCCGGCGTGATAGGCAATATCAACCACCGCTTCAATAGCGAATAGCATTTTTTTTGAAAGCCTTAGCATTTTCCCATACCTTTCCTGCCCATTGTTTTTATTTCTCATCCGTACCGGTTGAACCAAAACCACCGGCACCCCGAGTGGTCTCCGGCAGTGTCTCGGTTTCATCCCATTCGATACCAGCCACCGGGGCAACGACCATTTGAGCAATCCGCATGCCGCGCTCAATGGTAAAAATTTCTTGCCCATGATTAATCATGATGGCGCCAATTTCGCCGCGATAATCGGCGTCAATGGTGCCCGGAGAGTTCAGCACGGTGACACCTTTTTTATGCGCCAAGCCCGAGCGCGGCCGGATTTGCGCTTCAAAGCCAGCGGGTAAGGCGATTGCCAGACCGGTCGGCACGATGGTACGGCCACCGGGCGCCAACTCGATATCGCTGTCGATGGCTGCCAATAAATCGACGCCCGCTGAAAGTTCAGTTTGAATTTCAGGCAGCGGTAAATCCTTACCGTGATCCAGGCGTTGGACGGCTACTTTTACTCTGCTCATGTGGGATTATTCTCAAGATAGGTGGCAATGCGGATGGCGAGTTTTTGGCCGACATCTTCTTTTGACAAAGTCGGCCAATCTTCAATGGTGTCGGCTTCAATCACATGGACTGTATTATTTTTGCCGCCAAAGGTGCCGGTTTCCGGCGAGACATCATTGGCGACAATCCAGTCGCAGCCTTTTTTGCTAAGTTTAGCCTGGGCATACGCCACCACATCTTCGGTTTCGGCGGCAAAGCCGATCACCAGGGCTGGGCGGTTTTTAGCCAGTTGACTGACATTGGCGAGGATATCCGGATTTTCTACCAACTCCAGCGAAGGCATAGAACCGTTTTTCTTTATTTTCTCCGATGGCGGGTTGGCGACCCGCCAGTCCGCCACCGCCGCCGCACAGACAACGATGTCAGCCGGCAGAGCAGCTTCGCAGGCGGCCAGCATATCTTCAGCGGATAGAACATGTTTAACCGTAACGCCTACCGGGTCAGGCAACCGGGTCGGCCCGGATACCAGCACGGTATCAGCACCAAGTTCAGCAAGAGCTTTGGCAATAGCATGGCCCTGGCGGCCGGAAGAATGATTGGCGAGGTAGCGCACTGGATCAATCGCTTCATGAGTTGGGCCGCTGGTGACGATGGCTTTTTTGCCGATCAAACTTTTTTGTTGAGAATGACCGGCATCACTAAAAAAACCGGCGATCGCCTCGGCAATGGAGGCGGGTTCCGACATTCGCCCCATGCCGTACTCGTTGCAGGCCATATCGCCTTCTTCGGGTCCGATCACCTGGACGCCACGCTCCTGCAGGATAGCTAAATTTTCCTGGGTCGCGGCACTTTCCCACATGCGCACATTCATTGCCGGCGCGATCATCACCGGCTTATCAGTAGCCAACAGAGCAGTGGTCGCCAGATCATCAGCAATACCGGTCCGCATTTTTGCCATGATATTCGCCGTCGCCGGGGCAACCACGACCAGATCAGCATCCCGGGATAGCTCAATATGCCCCATTTCGCTTTCATCGGTGAGCGAAAAGAGGTCCTGATAGACTTTATCTTCGGTCAGTGCGCCTAAGGAAAGAGGCGTCACAAACTGGCTACCGGCCTTGGTCAGGATGCAGCGCACAGCAATTTCACGGCGGCGCAAATCCCGAATTAATTCCAGCGATTTATAGGCTGCAATGCCGCCAGAAATAATCAATAAAACTCTTTTTCCACTTTCCATTTGGAAAACCAATCAATCTACTTAAAGTCAGTGTAATTAGTGAAAGGTATTCAATAACGGGCCGTTAGAGGATTGGCAAGCGATTTACAGACATTTTTCGTATAATTTAATGGTGGGTTTTGGTCAGACGAAAAATAGCAGAACCAGCAGGATGAGGATTATGACAAAATAAAATTTTGGCGAGGCGGCGAGGCTGGATCTATCGCCATTGGACATGTCTCTGACCGTGTCCGGGTGAAGTTTGAGACCACCTTTGGCCATGGCAGCGGCATTTTTTTCCATATCGGAAACAATACGCGGCAAGCGTCTCAATCCATCAGCAACTTCACCGACGGTTTCCATGACAATGGTTTCCGGCCCCATATATTCATCAACCCATTCCTCGATCAAAGGTTGGGCAAGAAACCACATATTGGCATCCGGGCTCAAAATGCGGCCAACCCCTTCGGAGATCAGCATGGTTTTTTGCAGCAGCAATAATTGCGGCTGGGTTTCCATCTCAAAGGTTTCGGTGACTTGAAATAGATGGGCCAAAAGCCGGGCAATGGATATCTCGTTTTGTGGCTTATCTAGGATGGGCTCGGCAATCGAGCGGCAGGCCTGGGTGAAGGCCTGCACTGATTTATCGGCCGGCACATAGCCGGCTTCAAAATGCACTTCGGCGACGCGGCGGTAATCCCGGTTGAGAAAGCTCATCAGCATTTCGCCGAGATAACGCCGGGTGGGTTTGTCGAGCCGGCCCATAATGCCGAAATCAACCGCAATTATTTCACCCTCTTTACCAACAAAGAGATTGCCGGGGTGCTGATCGGCATGAAAAAAGCCATCCCGGAACACTTGATTAAAAAGCGATCCGGCGGCGCGAATAAGGATATCATCCGGATCATGACCCGCTTTAATTATGGTTTCCCGCTCGTCGATTGGAATACCGTCGATACGCTCCAAGGTCAGCACGCGGCGCGACGTACGGCGCCAATCGACGCCCGGTACCCGAAAAGTGTTGTCCTCGGCAAAATTCTCAGCCATTTCTTCCGCCGCCGCCGCTTCCAGCCGTAAATCCATCTCCAGGCGGATGGTTTCTTCAAATGTTTCAATAACCTCCACTGGTTTGAGACGGCGAAGCTCGGGCCGGGTGCGCTCGACCAGATCGGCAACCCAATGAAATAGTGCCATATCCTTGGCAAAGGCTTGTTCGACTTTGGGCCGCAATACTTTGACAGCAACCTCTTCACCTTCGCTGGTAACGGC